>CAVAYV010000015.1:0-74608 GCA_963593015.1 bacterium
CGACGACAAGCGCGATGATCGCCGTGGCGCTACAGGCCCCGACGATGATTTTGTTTCTCTTGACGCCCATGAATTCGCCACTCTTCTGCTTGGCGAGCTTGGCCGTTTCCTTGGTTTTCTCCTTAATGGCCTTGGCCTTGCCTTTTATGGCGTCAAGCCTGCCGCCTTTCCCTTCGGGCTGCTCGCTTGCGCTTTCGGCGGACTTCCCCGCAGCCCCTTTTGGGGCTTCGGGCTTATTTTCTTCCATTTCTTTCTTTTTGTTTTCTTCCATATGAATGAAACTCCTTGACGGTTAGAAATATTACCAATTCAGAAAGAATTATTCGACATTCAAAAGAACAGGAAATCAAAATCTTTGTAAAAGGCTGATATTTTTTCTGAATTTAATTTTCCAAATAGAAATTTTTAGACAGTTTTACAAAGTTATATTATTTTTGTTTGCAAAATTTTAATAACAACATGACGATCTTAATGAAAAGGGCGCCTAATCAAGGCGCCACTTAGAATTTGATGATGATTATTTGTTTTTCTTATACTTCTCGTAAATCTTTTTGTAATAGTCTTTCCACATCACGTAATTAGATTCTTCGCTATAGGTGTCGGCGATTTGTTTTGACAAAGCTTTTCCGTTTTCGTAGGAATCACTGTTTTTGGCCAAATCATTCAACTGAGAGACAAAACCATCGACATCTTTGGCCTTTAGATAATCTCCTAAAAGAATGTCTTTGTATAAATCCAAATCTCTAACAACATAAGGGAGACCTGAATTGCATGCCTCTAGCAAAGCCATCGGGAACAATTCATTAAAAGATGGGAGAATGAAAATATCAGAGGCATTATAGATATCATTCATCTTTTCGCGAGGTTGTATTCCTAGGAATTTTAGGTTTGAGCGTTCCTTTTCCATTTCGGTTTTAAGCTCTTTATAGCCATCGGTGATGCCTTTAAATGAGAAACCACCCGCCCAAACAAAATACATATCAGGGCACTTTTCCGCGATTTTAATGAAATCCAAAACGCCTTTTCTTGTTTGGACTTGTCCAACGGCAATAACAACCTTCTTATCAGCTGGGAACCCTAATTCTTTCTTTAAAGCGAGTTTTTCTTCGCTAGATTTTGGATAGAAAGAACCATGACTTACAAAGTTAGGAATATAAGTAATCTTCTTCTCATCGATACCAAAACGGACCAATTCCTTTTTAAACGACGGATTGACCACGACGATCTCTTTGGCTTTCTTATAAAAAGAAGTCACATACCATTTAAAGACCTTAAAAGCGATTTTCGGTAGTTTAACAGAACCATCTAAAGTGTCTGGCAAAAAATGAACAAACACGATGGATGTTTTTCTTTTCTTCAAGGTAAAGAAATAAAAAGACGGATTGACGGAATGAATGTGATATAAATCAAACTTGCCAGTCAACTTGTTATAGGCAAGATTGAAGTCATCTTTTCCGTATTTCTCTAAAATACGGGTCTGTTCACGATATACGCTTAGTACGCCTTGGGCTTCTGCCATATCGGCATGAGAAAGAATGTCTAAATTAATTTTATTGCTCATAGCTACATTATATTAAAGATTAAGAAATTAATGCAAAGAAAAAGCCACTCCCTAGAAGAAGTGGCGTTTTGTCATTGAATTTATTTCGCGGCTTTTTTAGCAGCTTCCATAGCGGCAAGTTTCTTATTGAACTTGTCAACACGGCCGTCAGCAGCAACGAAGCGTTGTTTGCCAGTGTAGAATGGGTGGCAGTTCGCACAAGTATCAACCTTAATCTCGCTTAAGGTAGATCCTGTTTTGAAGGTAGAGCCACAGCTAGTGCAAGTGACGGTGCATTCGTGATATTCTGGATGGATATCTTTCTTCATAATTTACTCCTTTCGCCGTACGGTCTACGCCGCACAGAGAGATACGCGTAGTATGATAAGAAAAAACGACTACTTTTGCAATTTATTTTTAATTGTGATTAATAAATTTGTTTTTCAATCCGAAAACAATTAGAAGCATCTATTTGAAAAGGGAAGTTCTAAAGAGTTCTAAAAGAAATAAAAAGTTCTAAAGAGTTCTAAAATTTTAAAAGAGGAACGAAACATGCCAAACAATCCATTCACAACGACTTTCGGAATCGAGCCAAATGCTCCAATTAAGCGAATCAAAGAAACAGAGAAAATCATTTCAGAGTTTTCAGTAACTCCAATAACAAACTATGTGTACGTTATTACCGGGCCAAGAGGGTCTGGTAAAACCGTACTGCTTTCGAACGTTGCCAACAAACTTGCGAAAAGTGATGATTGGATCGTGGTAGACCCAGGTCCAAAAGACAAAATTCTCGGAAATATTGCATCGGAGATTTATGAAACCACTACCGCAAAAAAGCTTTTCGTTAAAGGAGAATTCAGTTTCTCTTTCCAAGGATTGACTTTTTCACTGAAGGGGAAAGAGCCTGCAACCACGGCAAATAGTCTTATTAAGAAAATGGTTGGATACATAAACAAGAAAGGCAAGCGTGTCTTAATAACCATCGATGAGGTCGATAATAGCGAAGAAATAAAGTTTTTCGTACAAGCTTATCAAGCCTTAATCAGACAAGGATATCAAATACTCTTACTAATGACGGGTCTTTATGAAAACGTTTCAAAACTTCAAGATGACAGCTCATTAGCTTTTCTTTATAGAGCGCCAAAGATAGCCATTGAACCTTTGAATATCAACGCGATAGCGGCTTCTTATGAAACCAACCTAAACGTTTCGGAAGAGAAAGCGATAGAGTTTGCCGAATTCACCAACGGATACGCTTACGCTTATCAAGTTCTTGGGCACATACTTTATGAAAAGGAAAACAGAGATTTGACCAAAGATGTCTTGGCGGAATTCGATCAATACATGGCTGATTATGTCTATGACAAACTTTTTAGTGAATTAAGCCCAAAAGAACAAAAGATAGTATTAAGTTTCAAAACCAATTCCCCTCTTAAGGCAGAAGAGATTTCTCGAAAAAGCGGAATTGATTCGAAATCCTTGAGCGTCTATAGAGATCGCCTAATCAAAAAAGGAATTTTAGCATCTCCTTCATATGGGTATGTGAGATTCGCCTTCCCACGTTTCGCAGAATATTTAAGATGCAAAACCGGCTTTTGAACAAATTAGTCAAATGTTCTGATATTGCTTTCATGCGTTAAGTTATCGGCAATATTGTGTACACGCGTAAGGTATCCCTATACTGTATTTGGTTCAACCAGGCTTGGGACTCCATAAAAAGCAAACGACTAACGTTCAAGGTTTTTACGCTTTGGCTGTTTCGCACGTTTTTACACACTAGATTGCTTATTTAGTCTATGTTTGGCGATCGTTTATGTGCGTTTACACGTTTTTTGTATTAATAATCGAATTGGTTATTCAAAAAAGTTTTAAACCTTGAGAAAATTGCAGTTTGAATATGCTACGTTTTTATTCCTTTTCTTACTATTCACACTTACGTTTTTATTCCTTTTTGTTAATTGAAAAAGATGGGGAAATACGCCCGATTGAAGTTAAAGCCGGCAACACTACAACAACTTCGCTGAATAATTTTATCAAAGACTTCAGTCCTAAAATCGCTTATAAATTTGCAAATTCAAACATAGGAATGGGTGAAGGAAAACAGAGGTTGCCGCATTACATGGTTATGTTCATCTAACCAACTAATCATTAAAACATGAATAACGGCTACTTCTTTTCGATTTCCATCGGTTCATGCTGATTTTTAACTAAAAGATATATTGCGTATCCTAATTCAATAACGCCAAGGATAAGTATCAATAAACCGCTCAAAACCAAGGCGTTACACTCTTTTCTTCCTGCTAAAACAAGAAGCAAAATCCCTAAAGTCATTTCAAGCAAGGCGAATATCAAATTGAAGCAGCCATAGATAAAGCCTTCTTTTTTATCATCCGGCTTTGAAAGTGCTTTTGTTTGAAGAGTCACGATAACCGCTAAAAGCAAAAAGGCGAAAAGACAAGGTAGCACAAATCCACGCCCAAACGTGTCATTGGTGATTTTATCAAAAGAGTTATTCAAAAAGAAAAAACCCATATTAGACGCAAAATACATAAATAAGGATGACGAAACGTAAAAGACGATGTACCAAAGAAGTTTCTTTAAGATTGCCATGGTTTATTCCTCGTGAGTCAAAGTGATCAAATCATTGGGCCTCACTAGCATCGCAACGGGTGAGGTGACTTTCATATCTTGTTTAATATCGAAATCCAATCCCGGATGCATATGAATCGGAATCAAATGTTTGGCCTTCATATTAACGGAAGCTTTGGAGGCATCCTCTGGACTCATTGTATAAAAGCCATCAATCGGTAACAACGCATAATCGATGTTTTCATTAACTAAATCATCCATTTCCTTAATGTAGTCTGTATCCCCGGCGTGATAGATTTTTACTCCATTAACCGTGAGTAAATATCCAACGCATTCCTCTTTTTTGTGATGGGAATTATAGGCGGGTACTGCTTGGATTTTGATTCCATAATACTCAAAATCCCTGTAAACCCCATCTATCAATGCGTCTTTCGCCCTAATAACGATGGTTCTCGGAGTCATATTGATTAAATGAATCGCATTATGGTCATAATGCTCGTGAGTAATAAGCACCAAATCAGCAGGCGTTTTATACCCTTCTCCAGCATACGGATCGATGAAGATGTTTTTCCCTTCATCCGTAGTAATTCTCACTGAAGCATGTCCTTGATAAAATAATTTTGGCATATCTTTAGCTCCTAGAATAAATATAGCATATTTTGAAAAAGCTTTTGATTTTCAGAAATCTAAAACAAAAGAAACGTAAAGTTATGCGATAAAAAGTGAAATAGTCTCTTTTAAGTGCTAGTATCGCATTTGCTTAAAAACAAGGAGGTATTTCAATGATTTCAAAAGCATTGGCCTTAAAAGTGCTAAATGAATGTTTAGCAACCGGAGGCGATTACGCTGAAATCTATCTCGAAAGAACAACTTCATCTGATGTTTCTTTAGAGAATGGAAAGGTAGAGAGCACAAATAAGAACCTAAGCTTTGGCGCTGGCATCCGCATTTTGAATGACGTTAGAAGCGTCTATGGATACACTAGTGACTTATCCGCCAAAAGTTTAATGGCTTTGGCCCATAGCTTAGCCGCATCATATTCAGGCGAACGTAAAATCACAGTAGAATCCATCGCAAAACAAAGAGTCAAGGTGATTAACAAAATCACAGACCATTTGAAGGATGTTCCAACAAGTGAAAAAGTAGCTTATTTGAAAGAATGCTACAAAGCCACCAGCAAAGTGGATCCTCGTTTGGTTCGTATCCAAAACAGGTTCATGGATTCCTATCGCGAATTTGAAATCTTCAGCGCTGAAGAAAGCGTTGGAAAACAATTCAACAACATCGAAGAAAGAGGTAGGATGTGCGTCTATGCTTTAGCGATGGATAATGGCATCATCGAGACATATTTCGCTGGCCCAGGCAAATGTATTGGATGGAGTTGGTTTAAAAACGAGCTCGACTATAAAGGCGTTTGCGAAAACGCTGGCAAGAAAGCCATTATGTTGCTTAATGCCAAAGAATGCCCATCTGGCCGTTTCCCTGTCGTTATCGGCAATGGTTGGGGAGGCGTTGTCTTCCATGAAGCATGCGGCCATAGCTTAGAAGCTGCTGCCACCGCGAAACACTTAAGCGTTTTTTCTGATTCTATCGGTCAGCAGATCGCTTCTCCTTTAGTGTCCGCCTATGACGATGGCACGATGCCAAACGAATGGGGGTCGAATAATATCGATTCCGAGGGTCACATCACCCAAAAGAATGAATTAATCAAAGACGGCATCTGCGTTGGCTTCATGATTGACAAATTAAACGGCAGAAGGCTGCATATGGAAGCCAATGGCACCAGCCGCAGACAATCATATCGTTATGAGCCAGTCTCACGCATGTCTAACACTTATATCGCCGCTGGCAAAGATAAGCCAGAAGACATCATCAAAGACACCAAATTAGGCATCTATGTCACTAATTTCGGTGGCGGTTCGGTTGAACCAACCACTGGCGAATTCAACTTCTCTGCCTCTGAAGCTTATATCATCCGCGATGGCAAGGTCTGCGAGCCAATCAAGGGGTGCACATTAATCGGAAGCGGCAAAGAAGTGCTGATGAATATTGATCGCGTCGGTAACGACATCGATCTTGGCCAAGGAAACTGCGGCGCTTCTTCTGGCATGGTGCCAGTCAATGTTGGGCAGCCAACAATTCGTATTTCCGAAATTACCGTCGGAGGAAGAGGAGGCAAACTTGAATGAACTTCAATAAATTCTTTGAACTTGCTAAGGAAAAAGGCCTAGAAAGCGCCCAACTTCAAGTTTCAAAATCAAAATCAACTTCCGTGACTTTGTATCATCACGAAATCGACAATTATTCCATCAATAGCGCTCAAAGCATCAAAGCATGCGGCGTTTACAAAGGCAAATTCGGCAGCTGCAAAAGCGAAGAATTCGGAAATAAAACTTTTGAATTCTTAATAGACGGGATTATCGAATCGGCCCTATTGAATGAAAAAGAAGGCAATGCCGAATTGTTCGAAGGATCTGATAAATATCATAAAAAGAATATTTTCAATCCTTCTTTAAATGAAAAGCCAATTGAAGATAAGATCGCCCTTATCAAAGATGTGGAAAACGCCTTATTCGATGCTGATTCAAGGATCAGCGATGTCTCTGACATGACTTATAGCGAATCTGAATCAAGCTCAGAATTCTATAACTCCTACGGGTTAAAGCTTAAGCAAAAATCCAACCATTTCTTCATATATGGCGGAGTTGTCGCAAAGGCAAATGATGAGGTTAAAACCGGCTTTAACATTTTCTTTGGCGATGATTTAAAGAAATTCGACAAAGATGCATTCGTCAAAGAGGCCGTAGACAAAGCCTTAGCTAAATTCGGCGGAACTCAATGCGACAGCGGAAAATACCCAACCGTCTTAGCTCACGATATCTTTGGCGATTTGATAAACTATTTCTTAAGCAGTGCTTCCGCTGATGAAGTCCAACGTCAAAGCTCCTTCTTGATTGGCAAATTGAATACGAAGGTAGCCTCTAGCAAACTTACTATCTTAGAAAAGCCATTAGAGAAGAACATCTTCTTCACCTACTTCGATGATGAAGGCGTGGCTACTTCAAACAAAGAAATCGTCAAAAACGGCGTCTTAAAACAGTATTTCTACAATAGGGAAACCGCGAAGAAAGATGGCGTTGCTTCTACTGGCAATGGACAATGGGCAGGTGGCAAAATCGGAATCGGATATGGAAATATCTTCGTTAAAGGTTCAAAGAAATCTTTTGATGAGATGATTGCTCCAATCAAAAAAGGCGTTTATATCACCGAGATTGCTGGCTTAGGCACTGGCATGAATGCCCAAAGCGGCGACTTCTCTTGCCAAGCCGAAGGTTATATGATCGAAAATGGCAAAGTCACAACCCCATTGAACCTAATCACAATCTCAGGCAACTTATTAAAGATGCTTAGCGATATCAAAGACTTAGACAATTCAGTCAAGATGCATTTGAGTTCAATCGCTTGCAGCGATGTCTTGATTAAAAAACTCTCCATCGGAGGAAAATAACATTTAAAAGAATTGGCGCTTCGGCGCCTTTTCTTTTTAAAATCCCGGTAAAAGCTTACAAATAATAAAAATTAGTCATCGGATTCAAATTCTTCAGCTATGTCCATAAACTCTTTAAAACAGGCGAAGCAAATTCCGTTTCCCCTCTTCTTGAAATAATGATCCTTTTTCGGTCAGATGTTTTTTATAAGTTTGAAGATTGCCATTTATCACATTTAGAAGATTGCAAAGCTCTGCCTGTTCGTTTTCGTTAGTCCTATTAGAATTTCTTTTTTTCTTTGACGCTTAATCTTTTCAAGCTCAAAGGATGTGGATTCTTAGCTAAATTAAAATCATAATCGCCTAACAGCTTTGAAGAATTTCTATGGTCTTTGGGATACAAAGAAGATCAATTAAAAACATTAGAAAATTGTTTTAATCAAAGAAAAGCGGATTAAAAATAGATTTCGTAATTTCATATGATGGTTATCTGACTTTAGTTGAAACAAAATCTAAAAACGGCAGCGCGAAATCAAACAAAACAGTGATGAAACACCAGGAACACTATCTCAAAACAAAACTCATTAAAATTGGAGATTATAATATAGGGCAGTAAGAAGACATTCTCACTATCCCCGATTTTCTTGTCTTTATGTTAAGGAAAAGAATCATGTTTTTTAATCATTCAGTTTTAATAGCTTCTTATAGTTTGTTACATTTTATGTTACCTTTTTACCTTGCTTGTTTTAACATAATAGCATCATGAAAAAGAGCTTCTTTTTAAAACTCATCGACAAGATTGGCACAAACACTCTTTTTGATTTAGATAGGGCCTCTAAAGTAGACAAATCTTTGAGCAAAGACGCTTTGAAAGAAGAGATGTCACGCCTTGCCGACAAAGGGATAGTTTTAAGGATCAGCAACGGCATATATCTAATTCAAGAAGGTCAAATAGATATACAAGAATATCAATATCAATCAATCTTTTATAGATACATCCGTAACGAAAATGATGTTTATGGCTTTCTAGGAGAAGATTCTTTCATAAGAAGTTTGCAAAACAAAAAACTTCCAAAAAAAGGAATTACTATAATCACAAATAAAGCCACCAGTGGGAAAAAGACAATAAAACTTTTCGATTACAAAGTAATTTTGAAAAAGTCATTTATGAAAATAGATAAAAAGAACGCTGATTTGCTTTGTTTTTTGACTTACATCAGTCAGGCAGACATTGAGGAAATAATCAAAAACCACGCAATTTTAGCTTCTTTCTTAAAAGAACGAAAATTCGCTACATCAGAAACCCTTATCACCCTGAATTCGTTTCCAAACAAAACTGCGAAAAAAATTATCATAAGTGGGCTTTATAAGTATTTGCTTAAGCATTAGTCTTACTGCTTTATTAGAAGGCAATGGCAGAAGAAAACACCGTTAGCGAAATGCTTTTGATATTCTTAAAACCAAGTTAAATAACTTTTTACCTAAGCCAACGTACCCTGATGTTTTTTTGGTTTTTTAACTTCAGGCGTTGTCTTCCAAATAATAATCTAATATATTCCTTAAAAAGAGGAAGCACAAAAGAAAGGACACCTCTTCCTTTTTCTACCAAGACGCCTTTGTCGATCAGGCGTTTCCTGTAGGTGTTAAAATGATTAAAATCAACGTTGCAACTTTCGAGTATGTCGCGCATCCTTCCGCTTGCGGAATTCGCTATCCCAAACAAAACCTTTTTATCCCCATTGGATAATTCTGACCAAATTTTATTGTAGGAATATTCTTCTAAATAAATTCTATAATCATCTAAAGCTTTTTTGTAATCGCCTTCTTTTCTGAACGTAAGGAAGCCTAAAGCTTGAAACCCAAACGCATAGCCATTAGTCAGCTTTGCCATGCTTTTCGCATCGTCATCATTAAGATTAAAAACGGATTTATATTTGTTTTTATAGCGGTTATATTAAAAGGCCCAAGATTGATTCTTGGCGACCTATACAAAAACTTTAAACTTTTTTCATCTTGAAGGTTTCGTATATTTTCATATAGGCCAGTCATTAATAAAAACACAGGCAAATCTTGCCTAACCAATATTTGAAACATACTTGAAAAAACTTTGATATTTTTATTGTTTGTCACTTCATCAACGGCGATCAAAACTTTCTTATGCTTTTTCTTTAAGTGTTCAAGAATTTTAATAATCGCAGTTTCTTTATCGGTGATTTTGTTTTCTAAACTCGCACCAACAATAAAAAACATTAAAAATGTTAAATTCATGTTTATTGATTTTATCAAAGTGCTTGCTTGGCTATTTAGTTTTGTCAGCAAACCTTCTTGCATATCGGTTTCGGAATTCAGCTCGATGACAATTCATTCATCCTATTTTTAAATATTTGCAAATCTCCGTCATCTAAATAGTTTTCCGCTGCCTATGATGGAAGTTATAAGATAAATTTGTTGATTAATGGAGTTGTTAATTCGGAGTCTTTGCCAAATATAATTGAGAACGGGTTATTCTTTTGAAATTCTCCTTCGCTTTCAGAATAATGTTTTACTATTCTTTACTATTTGAAATTAAACAAAATAAAAGCCACCGCTGCTTCTTTGGGCTTCAGAATAGTGATGGCTTTATTATTTACTAGTCGTTGGACGCGTCTTTAGAGGTTTCACTTTCCAATTGTTTTTCATCAATCGTTTCTACTTTATTGGCGGTCACGACAGTGTCATTAGATGTAATGTTTGAAGATGGTTCTTCTTTCTTTGCTTCTTCTAATTTGTAGCCATAATCGGATAAATCCCAATCCTTATGAGCTTCTAACACTTTAAGAACAGATGCCTTAAGCAATTTCTTTTCAACGGTCTTCTTTTCTTTTGGAAGCTTGCGGTAAACGTCGTGGACTTTGTTTAAAGCAGCTTCGGTCTCTCCAAAGGATTCTTCCACCAATCCGTTTGCGAGCAAATAGGCTCTGAGAGCAGGGGCGCTATTTAAGGCAGCGATATGTTTTTTTGTCTCAACAGGAAGGGCGATGAAATATTTCTTCGCTTCTTCTAGTGGTTTCGTATCGAGGATAATCGCAATTTTTTGTGCCTCAGCAACACGATAAACGGAAGAAGAAACTTTCTTTTTGCAAACTAACGTTTTCTCAACGATCTTCAAAGCCTCGTCAAATTGTCCTTTGTCTAAGCAATCATATAAAGCAACATCATTGACTGCGGCGGTGAAATCAGTGACTTCGTCATAGACGATATTGGTTTCGCTTTTGATGCCTCTCGCCAAATTATTTTCGGCAATTAACATTTGATTGTAGGCTTCGACGTTAACTTTATTATTTAAGATAGTCATTAGATATCCATCATTTTTAGAATCAATCGCAGCAGGGAAAATATCATAAATCAATACCATTCCAGCAATAGTCATAACGACTTCACTTGCAGGTTTCAGCCAGAACAAGGTTGAATCCCCACCATTGAGAGAGCTCATCGCAACAACTAATAAGATGACGCAAATGACGATTTCTAAGAATAAGAACAACAATCCCATGTAGATAATTGGACGCGGATTGCTCTTCTTAACGTCTTTTGGGGTAACGCTGGTTTCGCCAGTCAAGCCATCAAAGCTTCCGAAATAGGAAACCCATTTGCCGTTGTTCTTTTTCTTGCGTCCAATGCCAAGAATAACAAATCTTTGAACATCATAATGACCGATTTTGGCACCGACAATATGGCCCGCTTCCAAGAATATGGCAGAAACGATAATCCCAATGATTATCGCAATTATCACTAAGCCATAGCTGCTAACCGATATTGAGGAAGCGTAGGTGCTAGAGAAGTCGCTTCTCAAAACGAACATGCCAACGCAGATAGCGACCACAAGCATCAGCAAATATGCCAAATACCCTAAAGATTCATTCTTTTTCATAATTAAAACCTCCTTAATTGTTGAAAACAGTTTCTATATATCTCAAAACTGCTTTGTATCTAGTGGCTAGGGCATTGACCAACCACACGTGTGCCATTGCCCTTTTATAGATTAACAAAAGCGTTTATGCATTCCCCTAAGCCAAATTATTTAAAATCATTGGCGTTCCAATAGATGTTTATTCATCTATCAGATTGGCTCCTATTATAACTTTTTCTAAATAGTTATCACTATTTATATTTGCGCTTTGTTTCTAATTTTGAAAAGTAAAAATTCTTTAAGTAAGTGATATATCTAAAAATCGCTGCAAATCAATCTAAAAACGCAAAATATTCAGTAGTTTGCATTCAATGAACCTATTATTTGCGATTACTCTCTAATCCGGACATTTTTATCAAGGCAGGCAAGACGATTTCACACACATTATTAATATATCGTTTCATGACACGCTCAAAACGAGCAGGAGTGACGCTGACGTTTTTAAACCAATATCCAAACTCGTCTGAAACCATTTTTGAGAAGCGTCTAGCGACTGTTCTATCAACGTCGTTAGGCTGTGAGGTGTTTCTTTCTTTGGCAAGAACAAAAAGTAATCTAGTTGCCACCTTGCTATAGCAGAACTCATCCACTAAATCGCCGGCCGCGCTATTATAAGCGCTTCTTAAAAAGACGAAATTAGTCTTGGCGTATTTTAGCAAGCACAAAAGAATAGAGGAAGGATCATTCGCTCTATTTAACCCCTCTATTTCTTCATTTAAAAAGATCGCGGCGAGTAAATCATAAATATCTTGGTAATGATAATAGAAGGTTTGGCGATGACACTTGCAAGCCTCGCAAAGGGTTGTGACGTTAATCTCGCTAAGAGACTGGCTAAGCATCATTTCTTTTAACGTTCTTTTAAATTTGGCTTCAGTCGTCATATTTATTTAAGTTTCGCGTACTCCGAAGCTATCTCTGCGCCTAAGATGGCATTATTGATCACTAAATCTATGTTGGTCTCTAGAGACTTCCCGCCAGTCAATTCAACAACGCGCTTTAATAAGAATGGAGTGACATCCTTTCCTTTAATCCCTGATTCATCAGCTTCCTTAACGGCCCTATTGATAATGGAGTCGACATATTCATGGGATAAGGCGTTTTCTTTTGGGCAAGGGTTAGAAATAAGAATTCCGCCAGTTAAATCAAAATCGCGTTTAGCTTTGATGATTTTGGCCGCTTCTTCGGGGGTTTGAAAGGCATAATCGGCTTCATAACCGGAATCTTCACAATAGAAGTTTGCAAAATCCTTGGATTTATTCGATAAGACCGTAACGCCTTGCGTTTCGAGCACTTCCAAGGTTTTGGCAATATCAAGAATGGCTTTTGCGCCAGCGCAAATGACGGTGACCGGCTCACTAGCGAGTTCGTATAAATCGCGAGAGACATCAAAAGTTGTTTCAGCTCCACGATGAACGCCACCAATTCCCCCGGTGACAAAAATTTCTATTCCGGCGGCTTTCGCCATCAAGATTGTGGCACTCACCGTCGTTGCGCCCCACTTTTTTGTGGCAATGACGATTGGCAAATCGCGCTTGCTTACTTTAGCGATTCCTTTGCGTTTGCCGAATTCTTCGATTTCTTCACGGGACATGCCGACAATCGGCTCGCCTTCGATAATGCCCATCGTGGCAGGAATGGCGCCATGTTCACGAATGGTTTTTTCAACTAGCATTGCCGTTTCCACGTTTTTTGGATAAGGCATTCCATGCGAAATGATCGTGCTTTCTAAAGCGACAACAGGTTTTCCTTCTTGTAATGCTTTTTTGACTTCTGGGTTGATTTTCATATTATTCGTCCTTCTTTCCAAAAATTTTAATATGCGTAATGCGTTTTCTGACGTAGCAATCAATCAAAACATATACGAAGGCCAAAGCCAAAAATGAGCCAGCCATAAATAAGGCAAGTCTCCAGGTCATTACTCCATAGTTCAAATCGAGATATAAGCTTGAGACCAAGCCTGTTTCTGAGTTTGTTTTGCCTGGGATTAGATAGTCGGCCAAAAAGCACAGTCCTCCTAAAACAAATAGTCCCACAGCGACTATGGCTCTATATTTGTCAAAAGGCACGCATATTCTAAATAAGACTAAGTAGCTAACCAAGGTAAAAACGATCGTAGAGCAAGTTATTGCCGCCTCTTTTGACATGAAGGAAGGATCAATCAAATAAGCCCCGAAGAAGATTAGGACACATAGAGCTTCCACTAAACCCGACGGAACGGAGGTAGCCAAGGTATTTTTCATAAATGACCCACTCAAACGTTCTTTGGAAGGTTGCAAAGCCAAGAAGAACCCAGCCAAGCCGATTGAGCAAAGTTCCCAAACGAATAGGTTTGTGGTGCTGAATGGATATTTCATTCCGCCGCACCACCCAGAGATTAAGAATACAAAGGATAAAATAACGGCAAAGATGGTTTTTCCTAAAAACAAAGAGGAACTACGTTGCAAGTTATTGATAACCCTTCTTCCTTCCGCCACAACATCAGGAAGTTTGGAGAAATCATTATCCATGCTGACCAAATGAGCGACATTCCTTGCCGCAGAAGCCCCAGAAGCCATTGCGATAGAACAATCGGCTTTCTTTAAGGCGATGATATCATTGACGCCGTCTCCAGTCATCGCGACTTTATGGCCTTCATTTTGAAGAGCTTCGACGATTATGGCTTTTTGTTCTGGTTTTACGCGACCAAAGACACTACAAGTCTTGATTAAAGCAGGGATGTCTTCGTCCTTCACCTGATCCATTGAGACATAGTTATCGGCGTTTTTAACCCCGACTTCAGCGGCGATCTGCGAGACTGTGACAGGATTATCACCAGAGATAATTTTGATATCAACGCCATTCTTTTGGAACCATTCGATATTTGGTTTCGCATCATCTTTAATATGATCGGAGAAGTAAATTAAGCCAATCAACGTGTTATCTGTGGGGATTTTGCCTTTTTCAATCGATTTATCATTATGGTAAATAGCTAACACCCGATATCCTTCTTTAGAAAGGCTATCAATCTCATTATCCATTGAATTAACTGGTTTTTGCGGAATAAATCCAAAAGCGCCCATAATAAATGTACCTTTATTTCCAAAGGAAGCGGCGCTGTATTTGTAATCAGAATCAAAAGGAACGACCGCAGTTGCTTCATAACTCCCCTTTGAATAAGCGAGAGTCACCGCTTTCGCTGTGGCGTTTTCGTCTTTTGTGGCATTGACTAAACTCGCTAAGACATCACTTATCTCTTCTTTGGAATATTTGTCGCAAGTCAAAATGTCCTTCACTCTAATCGTGCCATCGGTCAAGGTACCTGTCTTATCAAAGCAAACGACATCAACTCGGGCAAGCATTTCAATACAATAGAGTTCTTGAACGTTCATATGTTTCTTCGTCAAAGCCAAAACGCCTTTCGCTAAAGCCAAAGAAACCAACAAATATAAGCCACTAGGAATCATAGCGACCATCGATCCACCTAACGACTTAGCGAAATCGTAATAAGAAAGGTCTTCCCCCATTCCAAACTTCTCGACTAAATAGGTTATGGTCATGCCTAACCCCAAAACAATTGAGCAAATTCCGGTAATTAAGAATATCTTTAAGCAAGAGCGTTTGAGTTCGCTTTTAGGACGAGAGAACTCTTTGGCTTTGTTTTGAATATCTTCAGCATAATTCGCGCTGCCAACGCGAATCACTTTCACGTGGGCTTTGCCACTTTTTACATAAGAGCCGCTTAAAACCTCATCACCAACGCTTTTGCTAATGGCGACAGATTCGCCAGTAAGCAGAGATTCATCTGCTTTCAATTCACCTTCAACAACCACCGCATCGGCACAAATTTGCTCGCCTGGGCGTAAAATGACAACATCCTCATAAACGATTTCGTTAATGTGTATTTCTTCTTCTTTGCCATTCCGGATGACGTTAACCCTCGGATCGGTTATAAGCCTTAGCTTATCGACGAGTTTTCTTGCACGAATATCCGTAACTAAGCCAATCGCATCATTTACAAGCAAAATCGCTAAAAAACCATAATACTTCGGATTATAGACTTTAGCGCTCAGCATGATAATAGCCACGATAAAAAGGAGAATGTTAAAGAAAGAGAAGAAATTGTCTTTGATGATCTTCCAATAAGACTTAGTTACCTTTTTGGCAGTGTGATTAACGAGTTCTTCTTTCTTTCTTTGCTCAACTTGCTCAGTGGATAAACCATCAGTGAAATCCGGATTGAATTTCTCAGCCTCTTTGAGTTCTTGAAGAAGTTTTTCTTTGTTCATGCTATTCGCTCCTTAAAGCAATGACGGGGTCTTTTTTCGCGGCGATTCGAGCGGGGACTAAGCCTGAAATAAAAGCTAAAGCCACCGCTACGACAACCAAAATCAAGGCATGCCAGGGAGATAAAGATGCAATGGAGTCCAAGCCATTTCCAGGATACATCCCATCGATTATCGCGCTGATTGGGAAGCACATAATCCAAGAGAAACCGACCCCTATGATGCCAGCTAATCCGCCGATGATCACGCATTCTGCCTGGAAAAGTCTTCCAACGTCTTTCTTTCTAGCGCCACACGCTCTCAAAATGCCGATTTCCTTTGTCCTCTCAACCACAGATACATAAGTTATAATGCCCGTCATGATTGAGCTAACAACCAAGGAAATGGAAGCGAAAACAATCAAAACAACGCTGATGACTTGAATTAGCACTCCTAAAGATGTTGTAAAAGTGCTCATAACATCACTATAAGTCACTTGGTCAACGTCAGCTTTGTCACTATTGTAGGCGTCCAAATATTTTGTCAAATCTTCCTTGGTGGTCAAAGAAGCAGGGAAAATAAGAATAGATGTGATGATGGAAAAATTGTTTTGTAATGCGAGAAAATCTATTAAGCACCAAGAGGTACGAGAAACGTTAGAGATATCGTTCCAGAAAGACGATGACATCATCTTGGCTAGTAACTTCGCAAGTCCATCGGTGTTGGTAAAACCAGATATTCCAATTTCCGATTCCATCAAATCAGCACCGACATTCTGGCAATGGGAGAAATAAGAACCATAGTTAGTAAAGCCTGGGGAATAAGAATCGGTCGCTTCGTTATATGTCCCCCAATAATTCCGATAAGTAAGGCATGAGGCGAGCCCAGAGAAGAAGTTTGTCATAGTCGTAGAAAGGCTGCTAGTATCTTCGCTAGATAAACTATCGCCTCCTTTTAATTTGGCGATGATTTCATCAAGTTTCCCTTCTTTGATCGTCTTTTGGACTAATTGATTCAAAAGTTCCAAAGAGTTGCTCTTGCCACTTTCTTTGCTTGAATCGGTAGAATAATAAAGCGCGCCTTTGGCAGCTTTCATTAAATTATCATGCGTTTCAATAAGTTTAGCGTCAGTGTCCATTGTGGCACCGTCGTCGGCTAAATAATTCTTCAACTCAGTGGTGAACCCCAAAGAAGAAGGCATCAAAGAAATGTAGGAATCCTTGCTTGGACGAATGACGCCAACGATTTTAAGTTTCAAAGGATTGTACTTAGAATCATTGGAATAAACTTCGTTAACACTGAAACCATGCTCAAAATAACCTAGTTTTGCAGTGATTTCCTTTCCTTCAAATTTGAATGTGGATAAATCAAAATTATTCAAATCCGCGATAGAAGATGGCACATTTGTGGAGATTTCGTAAGTTTGAATCTCTTCTTCTTTGTATTCAACGTTCTTAAAAAGGTCGGAATTGCGGTAAACTTTATATGTCTTTCCTTCATTGTTAGAATCTTTATAAACGATATCATCGAAAGAGATGGTTTTCTCTTGGGTGGTCGAGGAAATAATCCCCAAAGACACCAAAGTGGATTTTTCGACGCGGTTATAACGATCGGTAATCAAAACAATTTCATCCTTACTTTGAGGCATTCTCCCAGCAATGCAATCATAGCTTTTGCTGGTTTCTTCGTTTGAACCATAAAGCTCATGGAATATCGTTGAAGGTAATCCGGTGACGCTTCCGACAGCGTTAGAGACCGTGCCAGCGCTCTTATATTGATTGATGGACATTGCATTCCCTGACCCATCAGGATTGGAAGTCATAAGATTAAAGGAAAGGTTTTGGCGATTATAAAGAATAGAGGAGGCCCAGCCTTTATCGACAGCTTTTTCGATATAAGAAATATAATCCGCGGTAAAACGATTTTGATGGATTGTGCTTGTTTCCGAAGAGGAATCATAAATTTTCACTTCTTGGTCGTCTGGAAATTGCTCATAAGAATCATTAGAAAGTTTGTAGGTATAGGTAACCGGGGTAATTGAAATCGGAACCGCTCCCGCTACGGAAGATTCGACTTTGCTAACGTAATTGCTGAAACCATTGGAGACGGCCAAAACCAAGGCGACGCCAATGATGCCGATGGAAGAAGCGATCGCTGTCAAGATAGTTCTTGTTCTTTTGGTTCTGATGTTGCTGAAAGATGATTTTAAGGCGGTCAAAAAACTCATTGAGGTTTTTTTATTGGTCTCTTTGCCTATGTTTTCGCCTTTTTCTATTTCGACTGGGTTACTGTCACCAATAACAACTCCATCTTTCATTTGAATGATGCGATCAGAATATTCTTTGGCCAAATCCTCATTGTGGGTGACCATGATGACCAAGCGGGTCTCACTGACTTCTTTCAATAAATCCATCACTTGTTTGGAGGTAACGCTATCAAGGGCGCCTGTTGGCTCGTCGGCTAAAATAATCTTTGGATTATTAACTAGCGCTCTAGCTAAGGCAACGCGTTGCATTTGGCCACCTGAAAGCTGATTAGGCTTTTTCTTTTCGGCGCCTTCCAATCCGACTTTTTTCAAAGCCTCGCTCGCTCTTTTGATTCTTTCATTTCTAGAGACGCCGTTAAGCATCAAACCGGTTTCAACGTTCGATAAAACACTTTGGTGAGGAATCAAATTGTAAGATTGGAAAACAAAGCCCACCCTTTCGTTACGATAAGCATCCCAATCCGCATCGGAAAAACTCTTCGTTGATTTTTTGTCGATCAATAAATCGCCAGAGCTATAATGATCTAAGCCCCCGATAATATTTAGCATCGTTGTCTTCCCGCATCCACTAGGGCCGAGAACGGAAACAAAGCCTTTATCCCCAAAAGCAAGGCTGATGTCTTTTAAGGCAGGAAAAGGCTTCTTGTCAACAAAGTAATCTTTTTTGATATTAATAAGTTCTAACACAAAAAAAGTGTATCACAAAAGTCACTGATTATCGAATGAAAAAAGAATTTTTCATACATTATACAAATGTTCAATTTTGACTACCTTCTTTTGCTTTTGAAATATTGTTTTAGTAACGTTTCAGCATCTTCTTTCAAAACATCTCGATAAATAAGGATTTCCGAATCTTTACCAATCTTATCAAAAACAAAATAGTTACTAGTTACCGCCCCCTCTTCTTTGTCAGAAGCGCCATAATAAAGCGATTTAATGCGCGCTTGTTTTATCGCCCCGGCGCACATTAAGCACGGTTCCAAAGTAACGAACATCGAAGCGTTTTCCAAAGTCCATTTCCCCAAAGATTGCTCCGCTTCGAGAATCGCTTCGATTTCTGCATGGGAATAAATCGCATTTTTCTTTTCGCGATGATTATGTCCTCTACCGATGATTTCGCCATCCAAAACAACAATGGCGCCGACAGGGACTTCATCTTCTTTATAAGCTTTATTCGCTTCTTCCAAAGCCAAGCGCATGTAATCTTTGATTTTTGTTTCTTCCATAGATTTATTTTAATTAAAAGCCATAAAGAAAACCACCGCACAGGAGGATTTGATTTAAGGCTGCTACATTCCTGTCCTGACCTGGTTCGTCAATTCGACCTCGCGATGGCGTTCTTATTATACTAGATTTTTATTTTTTCTCGATAGGTTTTAATACGGAAATTCCACCCATGAACGGACGAAGAACCTCTGGGATGATGACAGAGCCGTCAGCTTGTTGGTTTTGTTCGAGCAAAGCTGGGAAAACACGTGATGTCGCTAAGCCAGAACCGTTCAATGTGTGGCAGAAATGCATCTTGCCATCATGGTCCTTATATCTAATCATGCCGCGTCTAGCTTGATAATCACGGGCATTAGAAACGGAGGAGACTTCCTTATAGATGTGCATAGAAGGAATCCAAACTTCGATATCATAGGTTCTTGCCATCGAATGAGAGCAATCGCCGGCGGCTAATTTATCCAATTGATAGCAAAGTCCTAAGCCTTCAAGGAGACGCTTGGCTTTTTCGACCAATTCGTCAAAAGCTTTGTCGGAGCCATCGTCGGTCGTGTATTGAACCATTTCAACTTTATCGAATTGGTAGCCACGAATCATGCCTCTTTCTTCAGTGCGGTAAGAGCCTGCCTCTTTGCGATAGCATGGGGTATAAGCAAAATATTTCTTTGGAAGATCATCGATAGACAAAACTTCATTACGGTGCAAATTCACAAGCGCGGTTTCAGCGGTTGGAAGGATGAATTTCTTTGGTTCGGAGCCTTCGAGCCAGAAGACATCCTCTTTGAATTTTGGGAATTGGCCGGCTGTATAGCCTGAATCTTCGTTCAGAATATGCGGAGGGAGAATCATTGTATAGCCATCACCAATATGGGTGCTGACGAAATAATTAAGCAAAGCCCATTCTAGTTGAGCGCCTAAACCAGTGTAAATCCAAGTGCCGGAACCAGAGATTTTTGCCGCTCTCTTATAGTCGATCAAGCCTAAGGATTCCGCTAATTCGACATGATCTTTCGGGGTGAAGCCATCAAATGTCGGCTCTTTGCCAAAATGATAGACTGGGTGGTTGTTTTCCTTTCCGCCAGAAGCTAAATCAGGGTCAGGCATATTTGGGAGAACTTCGATTTGAGATTTGATATCCGCCTCAACTTTAGCAAGTTCATCTTCTTTGTCTTTATTCACTTTGGCGAGTTCTTTGACTTTCGCGAAAATGCTTTGGACATCACCTCCGGCTTTCTTAACGGCCGGAACTTCTTTCGAAAGCTTGTTTTGCTCAGCTTTGTTGGATTCGACATCCTTTAAAAGAGCTCTTCTTTTTTGGAAAAGGGCAAGCAAGGGGGCAGGATCAAAGTCCCATCCTTTTTTGGCTAAAGCCTCTTTCACAAATTCTGGCTTTTCTTCGATTAACTTAGCATCGATCATTGTTTGTTTCCTCCTAATGGATTTAAAACTTTCTCATAAGTGAGCATTAATTTCTCACCAAGATTCTTCAGCGAATTCTTTTTGGCGAACTCGTACGCCTCGATTATAGTAGCATTGCTTGGCTTTTGGCACTCTTTGGTAAATGTTTCGTTTAATTTATCGATGTTTTCAAACACAAAGCCGGTTTGTCCATCGATAGACAAATTGCCAAATCTAAGATTTCGCCATTCATAGACTGGGATTTTGGCACTCATCGCTTCAAGAGTCGCCATGTGGTTAGGCAAATCCCCAAGGCTCAAATAACCGCTTGCGCCACTTAAGGCGCTTCTATACAAATCATCATTTAATAGATATAAGAAGGTGATATTCTGACCATATTGTTTCGAAAGTCTCTTGGAATCTCTAGGTGACAATTTTCCTTTTGAATTGCTTCCGACAAAGAAAAACCTGATTTTAGAATTAGCTTTTGCAAGATGTCCTAAACGTTTCAATCCTTCAAAATCCTGGTAATCCCCACTTGAAATGAAGTATTTTTCGTTTGTTGAGATTCTAGCATATCGCGAGAACACGTTTTTTTCTAATTCATCGACAAGCTGAAACCTCGTTAAATTTATCCCAGGAGTCATAATTTCAATTGGGGCTTTTGCCCCTAAAGAAGACAAATATTCTTTGGCTTCCTCGCTTGGCACAATGATTAGATCGGAACCCATCAAAGTTAAAGCGCCTAATCTTGTTAAGATAAAGCCATCCTTGTCTTTTTCAAGGAATTTAGCATCGTAGTCATGGGGAGCAAAGAAGGGAGAGGCAACGATTTTGACATCATTGCTACGGCAGTCGAATATTTGATTGTCTTTCAACGAACATATAGTGTGAAAGATGTCAGGGCTTGCCAAAAACGAGGTTACGTATTCGATGTTATTGAGCTCGAGGGCGCCTTTAAGATTTTTTCTTAATCTGATGCCTTCGAACGGCACATCTCTTTTTTGGTCAAAATAGATAAACGGTCTCATTTTTATAAATCGGAATCATCATCTTTCGAAGAAGATTCAATATCAGCATCCAAATCATCAGGGGTGACAACTTTTTCGCTAGTTTCTTCGCTAGCGACCAAAGCTGGATTAATACTTTCTTCTTCGCTAGAGGCTTCGATGGTTTCGCTATCCTCACTGTCGCTATCTTCAGCGTGAGGCAAAATAGCGATAGAAGCGACATATTGGCCCTTATCCAAAGACAAGATCTTGACGCCTTGGGTGTTACGAGCGGCAATCTTGATTTGGGAAATCGGCATTCGAATGACGATGCCTTTGTTGGTGACAACCATCAAATCTTCATTGCCTTTGACAGCCTTCATTGCATAGAGTTCTCCACCTTTTTCCGTGAGTTTCAAGCTAATGACGCCTTTGGCCCCTCTGGAAGTTAGACGGTAGCCATCATAATGACGGATCGATCCATCTTCTTGAGTGATGTCAGTATCGGCGGCATAAGACATCTTTCCTTGCCCGTTTTTCGATAAAACGAGAATTCTATCCCCTTCCAAGGAGGAAGTAATGCCGACAATCTGGCTTCCATCATCAAGATTCATGCCTCTGACGCCGGCGGCATCTCGGCCCATCGCACGAACTTCGGATTCGTAGAAGCTACAAACTTTGCCGTTATTGGAAGCAAGGGATACGATGCAATTGCCATCGGTGCGTTTGACGTCTAAGAGAACATCGTCGTCTTTTAAGCCTAACGCGCGTTTGCCGTTACTATGAATCGATTCAAATAATTTCAAGGAAACGCGTTTGACAACGCCGTTTCTTGTGCAGAAGAATAAATAATTATCTTCTGGGTAATCATCACAAGGAACGATTGCCACGATTTTTTCATCTTGGTCGAGATTCAGTAAATTGATGGCAGGAATCCCTTTTCCATCCCTTGCCGCATCAGGAATTTGATATCCACGCAAACGATAGACGGTTCCATAGCTTGAGAAGAACAAGATATCGGTATGAGTGTGGGCATAAACGGTTAAAGCAACGTGATCGTTGTTGCTTGTGGTGATACCCTTGACGCCGCGTCCACCTCTATTTTGAGTGCGGAATGTGTCTTCACCCATACGCTTGATGTATCCGTTTTTGGTAAGAAGGACAACGATATTTTCTTTTGGAAGAAGGTCCTCATTATCGATGTTGGCGGCTTCATCAGAGATGTCGGTAAGACGCTTGTCGCCAAAACGGGCTTTGATTTCCTCTAATTCTTTTATCATTAAATCAACGATATTGTCACGGCTTGATAAAAGACGATTATATTCAGCGATGTTCGCCTGTAATGTGGTGTGTTCGGCTTGGAGTTTGTCTTGCTCCATGCCTTGGAGTTTACGAAGGGTCATAGAAAGAATGGCTTGGATTTGAGGATCGGAGAAGCCAAAAGCCTCATTCAAGCGTTTGCTCGATTCTTCATCGGTTTTGGAGTCGCGAATGATATGAATGACTTCATCGATGTTATCGTGAGCGGTGATTAAACCGGTGACGATATGATCACGTGCGCTATCACGGGTCAAACGGTAATTGGTTCTGCGGGTCAAAACATTGACTTGGAAATCGACGTAATTAGTCAACAAGTCGGTAATCGGAAGTACTTTCGGAGCCCCGTCAACCAAACAAAGATTGATGATGCCAAAATTAATCTGAAGTTGGGTGTGCTTTAGAAGGTTGTTGGCAACAACTTCTGGGACAGCGTCACGTCTGACTTCGATAACGACTCTGATGCCTTCTTTGTTTGATTCATCGCGAATATCCGTTATGCCATCAAGCACCTTATCACGCACTAAGCCAGCCATCGCGCTGATCATCGCGCTCTTATTGACTTGATAAGGGATTTCCGTGACGATGATACGGGATTTGCCGTTCGTTTGCTCTTCGATATGATACTTAGAGCGAATGGTCACGGTTCCGGTTCCGGTTTCGTAAGCCTCAAGGATTCCTTGACGGCCTAAAATAGTGCCTCCGGTAGGGAAATCCGGGCCATGCAAATAGTTTTGCATGATCTCAAGAGGGGTCAAACTTGGGTTCTTAGAAATAGCGATAACGGCGTTTATGGCTTCGGTAAGGTTATGCGGAGCCATATTGGTGGCCATGCCAACGGCGATACCTTCAGACCCATTAACGATCAAATTCGGGAAACGACTCGGGAGGACGGCTGGTTCTTTTTCCGTGCCATCATAGTTATCCACGAAATCAACGGTGTTCTCATTGATGTCGCGAACCATTTCGACCGAAAGTTTGTTCATTCTCGCTTCGGTATAACGCATAGCCGCGGCTTCATCGCCGTCGACGTCACCGAAGTTGCCATGGCCGTCGACTAAGGTATAACGCATGGAGAATGGCTGAGCCATACGAACTAGAGTTCCATACAAAGCGGCATCGCCATGTGGGTGATACTTACCCATGACGTCACCGACAATACGGGCACTCTTTTTATAGGGCTTGCCTGGTTGCATGCCGCTTTCGTCCATGCCATAGATAATACGACGTTGGACAGGTTTCAAACCGTCTCTAACATCTGGAATGGCGCGAGAGACGATGACTGACATCGAGTAGCTAAGGAAGGCGGTTTCGACTTCGCTTGTGACTTCGCGGTCCACTAAGCCTGGAACAATTCCAGCTGTAGCGGAGGTGTCAACTTTATCGTGGTAGCGACTATCAACGGCAGACATTATCTCTTCATCATTGTCATTGCTAGTTTCTTTTTCTTTGATTTCATCTTCTTTGATTTCGTCAATTTTCTTTTCTTCGTTATCCATGTCTTTGCCTCCTTATCCGATTAAATATCAAGGTTTTGCACGAATTTTGCATTCTCTTCGATGAATTTCTTGCGTGGTAACACGTCATCACCCATAAGCTCTGAGAAAGCTCTTTCGGCATTCGCGGCATCATCGACGGTGATACGAATCATCTTACGAACTTTCGGATCCATTGTGGTTTCCCAAAGCTGTTGGGCGTCCATTTCACCAAGTCCTTTATAGCGTTGGAAGGGGTAGCCAGACTTTAGTTGAAGTTTCTTTTTAAGGACTTCGAGCTGTTCATCGTTATAGGCGTAGTAGGCTTGCCCTTTATAATCGATTTTATAAAGTGGCGGCTGAGCAATATAAACATACCCGCCATCAATCAACGGGCGCATAAAGCGATAGAAGAAGGTCAATAACAAGATTCTGATATGGTCGCCATCAACATCAGCATCGGTCATGATGACGATTTTGTGATAACGAATTTTGGAGACATCAAAGTTTTCTCTGATGCCGCCGCCAATCGCGGTGATCATATTTCCGATTTCGGCGTTTTTGAAAATCCTTTCTTCTCTGGCTTTTTCGACATTAAGAATCTTACCTCTTAACGGAAGAATGGCTTGAGTCTCACGGTCACGGCCATTTTTCGCCGAGCCGCCTGCGGAATTACCCTCAACGATATAAAGTTCGCAGATATTAGGATCTTTGCTGGAACAATCCGCCAATTTCCCTGGAAGCGTGGTGATATCAAGAGGAGATTTTCTCGTCTTCTCACGAGCAACTTGAGCCGCCAAACGGGAACGAGATGCGATTTTGACTTTTTCCAAGATCAATTTGGCTTGCTCAGGATGCTCTAAAAGATATTCTTTGAATTGTTGGCCGACGACCGTTGAAACAATTTTACGGACTTCGCTATTTCCGAGTTTTGTCTTTGTTTGCCCTTCATATTGTGGGTTAGGATGTTTGATTGAGATGACGCAGGTCAAGCCTTCGCGGCAATCATCGGTAGTGAAATTAGGATCTTTCTCATCAAGGAATTTGAATTGGCGGGCGTAATCATTGATTGTGCGATTCAAAGCAAGATTAAACCCTTCCACATGAGTTCCGCCTTCCTTGGTGGAAATATTGTTACAGAAGGAATAAACGCCATCATTGTTATAAGAATCGCTCCACTGCATAGCCACCTCGGCGTAGATTCTTTCACTCGTGCCATCGCTGAAAGTAACTTCTTCGGCGCCCTGAGAATAAATGACTTCATTATTGATTGGGAGTTTCGCGCTATTGATGAAGGTAACATATTCTTTGATACCGCCATCATAGCAAAAAACTTCGCTCACGGGCGTTTCTTGACGTAAATCGGTTAAGGTGATTTTGACCCCGCCGTTCAAGAAAGCCATTTGACGCAAATGGTTTTTGATGGTCTCGTAATTATAATGCGTGGTTTCGGTGAAGATTGTCGGATCAGGAAGGAAGGTTACGCTGGTCCCGTGCTCATCCTCTTTGCAGGAATCGATTTTCGTTAAATGTTGGACGATATGTCCGCCGTTTTCAAAACGGACTTTGTAAATGCCGCCGTTTTTATGGACGATGACTTCGCACCAGCTTGATAAAGCGTTGACGACTGAGGCGCCGACGCCGTGCAAGCCGCCAGAAACCTTATATCCGCCGCCTTCGCCAAACTTACCGCCTGCGTGAAGAATCGTATAAGCGGTTTCGACGCCAGACAAACCGGATTTCTTGACGATATCAACAGGGATGCCACGTCCGTTGTCGGTGACGGTAATGGACTCATCTTGATTCACAAACACCTCAATGTGAGTACAATAGCCAGCCAAAGCTTCATCAATGGAGTTATCGACGATTTCCCAGACAAGGTGATGCAACCCCGCTCCTGCGGTAGTTCCAATGTACATGCCAGGGCGTTTTCTGACCGCTTCAAGGCCTTCAAGGACCTGAATGTTGTCGGCGGTGTATTTGGCGTCCGCTTTTTCTAGGCCTTTTTCGTTTTCGACATCAAGAGCGGTGTAAGTGTTTTTTTCTTCCTCTTTCATCGATGCTTCGCTGATGCCGGCGTCTTTGGCGGCTTCATCAAACGACGATTTCTTTTCTTCATTTTCCATATTGGTTCCTCCTGTAGGCTTTATGGTCGGACACCTCGATGTACGAGGCATCCGCTAAATCTGTTTTTACGCTGGTGATGAACGTTTGCCCTAAGTCTTTAAGCAGCTTTGACAAATTGTCTGCGTGGGTTTTGTCTAACTCGCTATAAACGTCATCGAGAGCTATGATTGGTTTTTTGTCGTTCTCGCCAACCAAGAAGTAAGGGGATAATTTTAAGGCGATTGCCGTCAAACGGTTTTCTCCTTGGGAGCAATAAAGCCCCACGTCTTTCGCATCAAGAAGCAATCTGAAGTCCTCTCGATGCAAGCCGATTGAAGTGCTTTTCCTCGCTAAATCAATTTCCAAGCACTTCTTGTAGGCGTTTTTGCCTTCTATCAGGAATTTATCGTCCAAAGGCAAGAAAGGGCGGTAAACGAGCTTAATTCGTCTTTTAGACCCGAATAAGCGTTCGGTGAGCTTAGCAAGCGTCTCTTCCAGCGCTTTAAGATAATTCATGCGTTTTTCAAGAATCGGCTTGCTTACATCCAATATTTGATCGGTCAAGACATCAAGATGGAGCAAATCAACCTTCTCTTCCTTTAGCAGGGCGTTTCTTTCAGACAGCAGATGCCTATAAGCCCCTAAGCTAGATAAGTACGCTTCGTCTTTCTTCGAAATAGAGACATCGAGGAAGTTCCTTCTTTCCGATGGGCTACCTTTCCAAAACGTAGTGTCTTCTGGGATAAAGAGCAATACGTTCAGCACTTTGTACAATTCACTCAGTCGATGAATGCTTTTGCCATTTATGAGGATCTTTTTCCCGTCTTTAGAAATCCTCACTTCTAGGTCTGTGACTTTTTCACCTTCACGTACGCGTGCGCGCACGCTAGAGTTTTGACACCCCGTTCTAATCAAAGGGGTGTCAGAGTCTGTTCTCCAAGAACGACCGATGGAAAGATAATACAAAGCCTCCACGATATTGGTCTTGCCTTGTCCATTCCTCCCGACGATGAGATTTGTTTTTTCATCGAAAGCAATTGAGACTTTCTCGTAAGACCTAAAATCACGAAGTTCAAGGTTTTCAAGGATCATTTGCCCTCGATTAGATACGTTCCTTCTTCGAGTTCGACTTTATCGCCAGGCCGGAGTTTCCTCCCCCGTCGATTGTCTTCCTCTCCATTCACAAGCACTTTGTGAGTAGCGAGATATTCTTTCGCCATCCCTCCCCACTCAATCACGCGGACAAACTTGATAAGCTGTCCAAGCGTAATGTACTCATCACGCACGGTAACGGTTTCTACTGTTGTTTCTTTTGCGTTTTTTCCCATGCAAACATTTTACTACATAGTAGTAAAAAAAGGAATGCGCTTTTTGCATTCCTTTTCATGGTTTTATTTTGGCTCCAGGAGCTTATCTAGTGCGCATTGGGGTGATCAATTCAACCACGGAGTTATCTTTCGGGTTTTTGATGACGAAAGGCTTCATTTCGCCATTGAAGGACATTTGAACATCCTCGCATCCGAGAGCTTTTACGGCATCGCTGACGAATTGAGCGTTGAAAGCGATTTCCAAATTCTCCCCTTCGTAATTGAAAATGCTTAATTTTTCAGATCCAAATCCCGTTTGTTGATTTGCGGTTGACACCTCGACACTCTCATCCCTCATCGAAAGTTTGACAACAGGGGCGATTCCTTGGAAAAGGATGCTAACGCGGTCAATTGCTGAAAGAAGTTGTTGCGAATTGACTTCCAAGCGGTAATTGAAGCTAGTCGGGACAATCGATCCGGAAACAGGGTAGGTTTCGCCGATAAGACGGCTGGAAACGACGGTATTTCCGAAAGTGAAGGTGATTTTCTCAGGGGACGAGGAAATCTCAACATCGGCGCCAGGGTCGAGCAATTTGATAACATCGGCCAAGGTTTTTGCCGGAACGTTTGAGTTGAAGCGGAGATCAGCATCAACTTCCACGCTCTTTTTGGACAAGCGGGCACTGTCGGTAGCCGTGGCAGTCAGCAAACCACTTTCGGCCTTAAGATTAATCGCGGTTAAAACCGGCCTGGTTTCCTTGTTCAACGCGGCAAAAGATGTTTGCTCAACTAGTTGAATCAAATCAGTGCAGCGAATCGAGAAAGGTGTGCTGATTTGCTCAAAAGAAATATTCGGATATTCATCGCCATCCATACAAACCAAGTTAACCGACAACTTGCCAACGCTGATTCTGGCCGTATTATCGATTACTTCGATCGTTAATTCATCGCCTTCTCCTTTTCGGGTGAATTCGGTAAGAGTGTAAGCGTTGATCAAAACGGATCCCGGAATCAGATTTCTCAAAATTTCCTTGTCGCCTTTCATCGAAGGGATGACGGTCCAAATGGCGATGTCGCTATTTGATCCGGTGATTTCCAAACCTTTGTTAGTGATTTCAAGTTTGAAGCACAAAAGAGCCGGGTTGGTGGATTTGCTCCCAATAGCCTTGCTGGCACTGTTTAATCCTTTTAAAAATTCATTTCTATCAATTGTGAAGCGCATGAGTTATCTCTCCCTTTGTTTTTTTAATTATTTTTAATAGTAATAATAAGGTGGTGTGAATTTGTGGATAACTTTCGTATTTTAAGAAATTTATCGTACTTATTTACTTATTATATCATCCATCACTCATCTAATAAATTAGATGTTATCTTATTTTAACCTCTTTTTTATCTCCGACATGGCCTTTTTTGAATCAGGGTCTGTTTTCAACATTTTCTCCACTTTTGAGATGGCACTCATCACCGTTGCGTGATCCTTCCCGCCAAAAGCTTCACCGATTTTTGTATATTGGGCGTCGAGCAAGTCGCGGCAAAGATACATTGCTGTGTGCCTGGCTAATGCGATTTGGGCCGTTCTTATTTTTCCAGTCAATTGCGTTGGCGATAAATTGTAATAATCAGCGACGACATTGATTATTTTAGCTATGGACAAAGAATCTTCGTCTTTTTTCACGTCGATTAATCCGCTGACTGAGTCTATTGCCGTTTGCAGATTGATATGGCTGGCTTGAGCGATTTCCGTCGCGTAGAAAAGAAGCCTATTCAAAGCGCCTTCCAACTCACGAACGTTCGTGGAAAATTTTGTCGCAAAGTAAGATATGACTTCCGGATCGAATTGGTTGATGTCTAGCCCATTTGCTTGAATTCTTAATTTTAAAATGGCTTCGCATGTCTCTTTGTCCGGCGGGTTGATGGATAAAGGCAGCCCCTGAGAAAAGCGGCTTTTTAATCTTTCGTCTAGTCCGTTTAACTTCGATGGGTGCTGATCAGATGTTATAACTATCTGCTTTCCCGCTTGGTAAAGGGTTTGGAAAACGCTAAAGAACATCTCTTCGGTTGATTGTTTGCCTACTAGGAATTGGATATCGTCCACAAGTAGCACATCCACGGAATTTTTGAAGAAATCTTTAAGATTTTGATCTTCTTTGTTTCCTTTTACGAAGGCAACGTATTCTTCGAAGAAGTCCTGAGTGGTGACATACAAAACTTTCGTGGATGGGGAGTTTGCTTTTATCGCGTTCCCGATTGCGTGCAGAAGATGAGTTTTGCCTAATCCGGAATCACTATATATAAGCAAAGGATTATATAATTTGCCGGGCGCTTTGCTTATAACTAAAGATGCTTGATAAGCTTCTCGGTTTGATGCGCCAACGACGAAATTTTGAAAGGTGTAAGACTGATTCAAAACGCTGTTGGAAAAGAATGAAGGTTTTTTCTTTTCGCCCATTACCTTGCTTTGTATGTCGGATTCTGTCACGAATTTAATTACAAAGTCGCTCTCGGTGACATCCCTAACGATTCCTTCGACCAAATCTAACAAAGTAGTCTTTAGATAATGAGCCGCAACCGCAGAATCCGCGACCACTATCATTTCATTTCCGCGAATTTCATAAACGTAAGTCGAGCTAAAAAAAGAATTAAAAACGTCATCCTGCCCCTTGGAAGAGAGTTGCACTTTGATTCTGTCTAGAACCCTATTCCACAAAGCAGAGATTTCGCTTACTGATTTATCCATAAAAATACTTTGAAAATTTACCACGTTTCCACAAGAAAATACATAGCAAAATTGTAAAAATTAAGTTTTCCACAATTAAAACAACAAAAAGACTAGTTTTAGTGCCAAATAATAACTTTTAAACAAAAATTAATTGTGGAAAACGTGTGGATAACTAATTTAATGTTTTAAAATGTGGGAAACTATAAAATGTAAGCGCATTCATAACAGTTACAATTTGCACAAATAATAGACAATATCGAAAGAAATAAAACTTAATAACAAAATGTGGATAAATTATAAACAACGCATTTTTCGATGAATAAGCTATTTTTTGTATATGCTTATTGGTTGGAAAACCTGTCTTTAAGAATTTTGGCTATCTTCAGTATATTTGAGCGTTTTTTGGTTGCTTTAGAGGGCCTAAATCAATATAATCTTCACGCACGCACGTAAAACTCGGAGGAAAGCGTATGAAAAAAACTTATCAACCATCTAAGGTCAAGCACAGCAACAAAGCTGGCTTCCGCGCTAGAATGGCTACCCACAACGGCCGTAAGGTTCTCAGCCGTCGTAGAGCTAAAGGCCGCGCTAAAATCGCTGACTAAGGTCCTGTTCGTCAGGCCTTTTTCCGTTATATAGGAGTTCTATGAAGCGCGTAAATCGTGTAAGAAAACATCAAGAATTTTCTTCCATTATTCATGAGTCTCGGTCTGTCAAAAGCAAGCACTTCTCAATTTATTACCACGTTAAAGAAGAACCTTTGACTAGAATCGGCATCTCCGTTTCAAAGAAAAACGGGGGAGCTACCATCAGAACCCTTATTAAACGGCAAGTTCGCGCTATGATCGGGGCGAACTATAACCTCAACCTCCCTTACGATATTGTCATTATCGTTCGGACAAATTATCAAACCGATGAGTTTGCTTCTAATACGAAGGAACTTATTGAAAACCTAGGGAAGATCGGAGAACAAGGCAGTGAAAAAAACAAACAAAATTAAGCTGTTTGGCGCAATCGCTATTGGCGGTGCGGCTTTAATGCTGACTGGCTGCACCCAAACTTTTTGCTCGAGCACCGATTTGGCCAACATTGCTTACCCTTATGAACAAGGGGTAACCGTTTATTGCGACAAGACGGATATTCCTAATGATTATAAAGATGTCGCTTTTAAGGTTTTTGATGACAATGATACTCTTTATGCCTATATCCCGGTGGATAAGGACGGAAACTTCACTTCGAAAAAGAGCACATATTTGGTTAACTCGATAATCAACGTCGCCAAAGGCTCTAACTACAATTACACAATCCCATCTCAACTATTCTTTGAAAAGATTGACCAAAAAGTTTTAGAGAAAGCGATTTCTACCGCTGTCAGCGAAAAATACGAAGTCAACGGAAAAACCGTTACCGGTACCGCGAATTTAACTGCGAAAGATATCAATGCCTTCACCGTAAACGACAGTGATGGCGAGTCTAATAGCGATGCCGAAATCAACCTTGGCATTCTAAGAGAATATGGGTATGTCAAATTCTTGGGTGAAAACGAACAGGGGCAACGAGTTTTTTGGACCAATTGGAATACTTGGCTATCTGAAATCCGCGCCGAAATCGGTTATGAGCTTTGCCCAACAACTGAATTCGTCAACTTCTATCAATCAACCGTTTACACCAAAATTTCCTCTTTCAGAACTTGTGTAGCTACCAGAGATGGGAAATACGGACATTTTGGTAGTCAAAGCAACTGGGAAGTCAATATTCAAGCCAAATCCTATGGCGATGCTTGGGGCAAAGGCTTCTTAGAAGGACTTCTTGTTTACCCAGTCGCCTGGATGGTTGATACCTTTGCTTATGGAATCGATCCAGCTTTGAGTGGCTTTGGCCAGATTATCTCTATTATTTGTGTCACTTTGATTGTTCGTGTTGCCTTGACTTTATTAACGCTTAAGGGAACGCTTGATCAGCAAAAGATGCAAGCCCTTCAGCCTGAATTAGCCAAGATTCAAGCTAAATATCCAAATAGCAACACCAACGCTAGTCAAAGAAGCCGTATGACTCAAGAGCAATCGGCATTATATAAAAGGAATAAGATCAACCCATTTTCATCGATCGTCATTCTTATTATTCAGTTCCCTGTCTTCATCTCCGTTTGGAGCGCTTTGTCTGGTTCTAGTGCCTTATCGTCTGGAAGCTTCTTGAATCTTCGTTTATCAGACACAATCAAAGACGTTGTGTTCAACTTCTCCGGTGCCTGGTGGACTAATGAGACCGGTTGGTGGACTGCAGTCGTGTTGTTCTTGCTGATGGTCCTCTTCCAAACCATGTCAATGTTGCTTCCACAAATGATTAACAAACGTCGGCAAAAGAATATGCCTAAGTTAAATAAGAATCCTGCTCAAGACAAAATGAGCAAGCAGATGAAATACATCAGCTGGGGCATGTTAATCTTCACAATTATCATGGGCTTCTTGTTACCATCTGCGATGGGTGTCTATTGGGGAATCGGTGCTTTGATCTCAATGTGCCAAACTATCATCACTCAAGCCGTTATGGCTAAAAAGACTAAAAAAGCAAAATAGAGGAGCATTAATATGAAAGAATACACTGGAAAAAGCGTAGAGGAATGCTTAAACGAAGCAAGCTTAGAATTAGGCGTTCCCGCTGAACAAATCGTTTATAAAGTCGTCGAAGAGAAAAAAGGACTGTTCTCTAAAAAAGTCTCTATCGAAATCTCGACTATTGATGATGCTGCCGAATATGCAAAATCATATTTGATTGAGATTTTGAAAACCATGGGTATTGAAGCTTCTGCGGAGGCTAGAATTGAAGACGGGATCATTCATATCTCCCTTGATAGCCCACGCAATCCTGTTCTTATTGGGAAAAGCGGGCGCACTCTTCAAGCTTTGAATGAACTTGATCGCTTGGCTGTTTCAAATCATTTCCGCCATCGTTATAGAATTCTTCTTGATGTCGGAGGATATAAAGAAGACAAATATTCCCGTTTGGCTTATTTGGCAAAACGCACTGCAAACCAAGTCTTAAAGAGTCACATCGATGTCCAATTGGATCCTATGACTCCTGACGAGAGACGCGTGGTCCATAATGCTTTAAATGGCATGGAGCACATCAAAACCGAAAGCAATGGCGAAGGTCAAAACCGCGCTGTCGCGATTAAGTACATTGACTAACAATCGATTAAGGCGTTAGTGAAACTAGCGCCTTTTCCTTATATATAATATATGTATTCAATAAATGGGGATTGTCGTTCTTTTTCTTTTTATAAAAAACAATCATTTTTATAGCCACAACCATTTTAAAAAAATACTTAACTTTTTAGATATTTGGAAAACATTAGCTATTATCAAATAAAAAAAGTACAGGTTAATTAACCACAATCAAGAAAGAATAATTCTTAGCCTTAAAAAATAGTTAAATTGTCTATACCTATTTTTTATTAAAACGCTTATACTTACAAGGTGTTTAGCAGATAGAGTTTTAGCTCTAATGCTATTAGGAGGATTTTATGAAAAAAAGCCGTTATGTTCTCTCACTTGTATTGAACATACTCGTAATTGCTGCGGTTGGCTTCGCTGTTAGCAATTATTTGATGCAATATCTTGCATTCACCCCAACTTACAAAGCCCAAGATTTAATTTTTGAATTTGGTGTGTTGTCCGCTGGATTTGTAGCCATCGTCGCCTTGATCAGCGTCATCAGCAACGTTGTTTGCTTAAGCTCTAATAAGCAAACATGCAAATTTGTTGGTGTCTTAAAATTGATCTCTGTTACTGTCGCCATCACTGCCGCCCTTAATTACTGGGTCGTTGATTTATTTGTTCTCCCTTATTTTGGATGGGGAAGCGCTTCTGATGTTTCTACTCTCACAAACTTCATGCTTGATTGGCATGCTCCACTTTTTATCACCATCGTTGCTCCAGCTTTAGTAGTCGTCGATTACTTCTTCTTTCAATTACAACCAAAAATGGGTCTTACCAATACTTTCTGGGCTTTAGTTCCAGCCGGACTTTATTTTGGTTTCTTCGGAATTAATTGTGTCATCTCGGAATGGACCTTACCTAACCATTATTTCTATGACATTCTTAAATTCAGCTCAATGGGTTGGTTAAAGATTGTTGATATCATCCTTTCTGGTGTTGTCGGAATGATGGTCATCACCTTGTTCGCTTTAGCAATCAGAAATGCCGTTCGTAAAGTTCACGTCAAAGATGGAATTGCTCCGGTTGCTGAAGAAGTTACTGAAGAAAAGAGCGAAACTTCTGAAGACGCTAACGGTGAAGAGATTGTTGCTCCGGCCGCTGAAGAAGCCGTCGAGACCAAAGAAGAGACTCCAGCAGCCGTTGAGACCACGACCGTCGCCCCAGTCGCTGAAGAAGCCGTCGAGACCAAAGAAGAGACTCCAACCGCTGTTGAGACCACAACCGTCGCTTCTAATACCACAACCACCGTCGCTCCTGCCGCTAAGACGAGCACTGCTCCAAAGAAAACCGGTAAGAGGGTTATTATTGTGAAGAGCCCAGAAGATAAGATTCGTTCTGAAGGACTCGGAGTCCGCAAAGACTACGACACCGACGCCAAATCTGCCTATAAGTCAGTTTCTAGAGTCTACCACATCTCCAAACAAGCTTCAGGCAAATGGCAAGTTAAATTAGCCACCGGTGAAAGAGCTATAAAATTGTTCGACACTCAATTACAAGCTATCAATTACGCCAAAGCATTAGTGAGAACCCAAGGCGGAAGCATCCGCATTCACTCTGTTTCTGGCAAAATGAGAAAGGAATAAGTTTCTCCGTATGGGGAATACTATCGTTGCGCTTGCAACCGCTCCTCTTAAAGCCGCTCTCCACCTTATTCGTATAAGCGGAGATGACGCCTTTAAGATTACCGACGAAATATTCACTCATGAGATTTCGGGCCTCCAAAAGAGGTCCGTTTTCCTTGGTAATATCGTCGATGGTGCCGAAATCATCGATAACGTTGTTTTAATTGCCTACCCAGGTCCAAAAACCATGACCGGAGAAGATGTCGTTGAAATTTCTTGCCATGGATCAATGATCATCGCAAATCAAATTATTTCCGCTTATTTGGCTAGAGGGGCGAGATATGCTACGCGCGGAGAATTTTCAATGCGCGCCTTTTATAACGGCAAGATGGATTTGATTGAAGCGGAAGCTGTCAATGACATGATTAACGCCACAACAAAAGAAGCCAAAAATCTTTCTTTGATGAGTCTATTAGGGAAAACAAGCTCTCTTATTGCTCCTTTGAAAAAATCTCTGGCGGATCTATTGGCCTTAGTCGAAGTAAATATCGATTATCCTGAATACACGGATATCGAAGAGGCTAACGTTGAAACAATATCAAATGCCATAAAGCCAATCCGTGAGGAAGTCAAAAAACTTATCAAAGATGGGGAAGAAGGTATCATCATTCGCCAAGGAATTAAGGTTGCGATTGTCGGTGAGCCTAATGTTGGGAAATCATCATTGCTAAACGCTTTGTTGCATGAAGATAAAGCTATTGTAAGCGATATACCGGGGACTACAAGGGATGTAGTCGAAGGGGATATCAATCTTAAAGGCATTACCTTGCATTTGCTTGATACCGCCGGAATTAGGAATGAAGGGGATTCGTTAGAGAATCTTGGCATTAAGAAAAGCGAAAAGATGATTGAGGAAGCGGATTTGGTCATCATGGTTTTAGATTCTACAAAAGAAATGAGCGAAAATGATAAACGTATCCTTTCCTTAACTGAAAATAAGAAAACCATCATTGTTTATAATAAAGCGGATTTATTGACTGAAAAAGATGATAAAAAGCTTTATATCTCCGCAAAAGACGAAGATATTGACGGATTATTGAATAAAATCTTTGAAGTTTTAGGTGTTTCTAGCGATGCTTATTCAAACCCTTCTTTATCGAATGTCCGTGAACTTGGACTTTTAAGAAAAATCGATAACTACCTTGAAGAAGCTGAAAACGATTGCGCGAACAATTTGCCAATCGATTTGATTTCCGTCAATTTAAGTGCCTCATATAACGCCGCCAGAGAATTATTAGGAGAAGAAGCCACTACCGATTTAACCGATGAGATCTTTAGCCGCTTCTGCGTTGGAAAATAAATGATAATCGATTCCCATTGCCATCTGAATGACGAGAGAATATACCCAAAAAGAGAAGAACTCGTCAAAGACGCTGTCTCGAAGGGCGTATCTTTTATTTTGGTTCCTGGGTGGGATTTGGAGAGTTCTCGTTTAGCGGTAAAAATCGCTCACGAATTTTCCGAATGCTTTGCTTTTGTCGGATTTCATCCAGAGAATCTTGATTTTATCAATGATGAAAAATTAAAAGAGATTGCAGATCTTGCCAAAGACAGCAAAGTCATCGGCATTGGTGAAATTGGCTTGGATTACCATTGGTTCAAAGATATAAAAGATCACGAAAAACAAAAAGAATGGTTTATCCGGCAAATTGATTTGGCGAATGAATTAAATTTGCCTATTTCCATTCACGCCAGAGATGCCTCAGAAGATACATTAAATCTTTTGAAAAATCACCCAATAAAAAGAGGCGCAGTGCTTCATTGCTACAGCGGTTCTTCTGAGCTGTTGAAAGAATTTTCTAAGTTAGGCTACTACTTCGGCTTTGATGGCCCCGTCACCTATAAAAATTCGATTACCCCAAAAGAAAACGCCAAAATTTGCCCGATAGATCGAATACTGATTGAAACTGATTCGCCATATCTTTCCCCAATTCCTTATCGAGGCAAAGATAATTGCCCTGGCTATGTTGTAGAGATAGCAAAAGCAATCGCTGAATTAAGAGGGATGGAACTCAAAGATTTGCTTGAAATTACGAGCGAAAACACAAAGAGATTATTTCACGTGGAACAAAAATATGAATAAATATCCAGCAGTCATTGTAGTAGAAGGTAAAAGCGATCGAGACTTAATCGAATCTTTTATGGATGCGGATATAGTAATGACCAATGGCTCTGCTGTTTCACGTGAAACAATAAACTACATAAAAGAGATTAAAAAAGTGCGTGATGTCGTTGTTTTGACAGATCCTGATGCCCCTGGAAAAAGAATCAGAGATGTTTTAGATGCCAACATCAACGGACTGCTTCATGCCTATGTTCCTAAAGAAAAATGCATTAAACACCATAAAGTCGGCGTCGCGGAGTCAAACAAAGATGTAATTTTAGAAGCTTTGTCTCATTTAATACCTTCTAGCAATGTTAAAGAACCTCAAATAACCGTTTCCGATTTATATGATTTGGGTCTTATTTCTGGTGATGAAGCCAAAAAGAAACGCGAAATATTAAATAAAAAATTGCATCTAGGATACACAAACGGGAAATCGCTTCTAAAAAGAGCAAACGCCTTGGGATTAACGAGGAAAGATTTGGAGGGCGCTTTAAATGGAACAAAGTAAATATTTTGAAAAAATCGCTGAATATAAGCTTTTAGCCAAGCATGAAGTCGGACAAAATTTTTTGATCGACCCTTCTAGCTGCAGCAAAATCGTTGATGCCTTAGATCTTTCAGAAAACGATAAGGTTTTGGAAATCGGTTCTGGGGCAGGGTCTCTTTCCTATTTTTTGATGAAAAAGGAAGCTGATGCCACCCTGCTTGATATTGACGAAGGGCTAGTCACCAAACTGAAGGAGGATTTTGCCTCTTGCCCAAATATGAAACCTATCCAAGCCAATGCTTTAAAATACGATATGAAAGGATTTACCAAAATCCTTGGTAATTTGCCTTACTATATAACTTCTTCTCTGATAGAGGTTATTTTACTAAAAGGATGCGATGCTTCTAAAGCTGTTCTTATGGTTCAAAAAGAGGTTTATCCTCGTTTGGCGGCCTCCCCCAAAAGCGAAGGATATGGGCCTTTATCAATCTTGATTAGCTACCGCGCTTCAATCAAACGTGAATTCAATGTTCCAAGAACCTCTTTTGCTCCAATGCCCCATGTTGATTCTTTGGTTTTTTCATTGACGTTTAAAGACGAGGCCGATATTGAAAAGGCCTCAAAACTTTATTCTTTGTTGAACGCTTTGTTCTTACATCGAAGAAAAACAATCTACAACAATCTTTCTTTGTATTTAAAAGACGATGAAAAAGCTTCGCAGGTTTTAGAAAAAACTCATATCTTAAAAAACAAAAGGCCAGAGGAATTAACATTAAATGACTATTTGGCATTGCTAGATTGTTGCGAAGAAATCAGAAACTAGTAGAATTGTTTCGTATAAAGTATGTTTTTCTTTCATCGTTCCACCGAAATTCTTAAATCGTATGCAAAAATCAATGTGTCTTTGCATCTATTAGGAAAATTAGACAATGGCTACCACGAACTTGATATGGTCTTTTTACCGATTGACCTCCATGATTCCATTGAATTGTCTTTTTTGCCCAACAGTTATGATTCTTTCATTACTTGTGATGATATAGGTTTGGCCAATAACCGCCACAACCTTTGCATGAAAGCCTTGAATGCGATGCGCGAGGAGTTTCATTTCAAAGAACAATTTAACATAGTCATTCACAAAAACATCCCTTATGCTGCCGGGCTTGGTGGTGGCAGTTCGAATGCGGCTGCAATAATCCTTGCCCTCAATCGCGTTTTGCATTTAAATGCCTCAAAAGAACAACTTGAAAAGATTGCTTTATCGATCGGCGCCGATGTTCCATTTTTCTTTTATAACAAGCCTGCTAACGTCAAAGGCGTTGGTGAAATCATCGAACCATTTCCTCTTGAACAAAGTTATCATGTTCTCATAGTTAAACCAAGCAAAGGCTTAAGCACTAAAGCGATTTATGAAGCTTCGGATGATTTTGTGTTCGCTCATGATAACAATCAAAGCACCGAGAAAGTCATAAAAGCCTTGCAAGAAGGAAATTTAGACGAACTTTCTAAGACCATGTCCAATGATTTGTATGAGCCGGCCAAAAAGATTCTCCCAGACGTTGAATTTGTTGTTAACGAAATGAAAAAAATGGGTTTGCCTGCTTCAATGATGACAGGATCAGGCAGCGCCTGCTTCGCCTTGAATCAGAACTTAAAAGCCATAAAAGAAGCCGCAAAATTCTTTGAGGGGAAAGGATACGCCACTTTTGTTACGCATACTCTTTCCTCAAAATAGGCTTAATATTTGCTAAAGTCATCCAAACTTAGGATAATTATTTTTATGGATGCCTCCTTTTTGTTCGGTCAAGATGTATTTATCGATAATAGCCGTGTTGGCTATGTTGGCAAAAATCACGCAGATAATGCGCCTATTTATTTTGGTGGATCAAAATTAGGGTCTTTGTCTAAAGATGGATCGATTGAAATCAAAGGGACAATCATCGGATTTATTGACGATAATCTCTCTATTTTTATAAAAGGTAGAAAGGTTGGCGAGGTAAAAAACAAAGACATTCATTTTGATATGAAATCTTTAACTAGATCTTTGTCGGAGGATTAATAGCATGGAAGACTCAATAAAAACTTTGGAAAAAGAAATCTCTGAATTTAGCCAAGAGAGAGATTGGGACAAATTTCACACTCCAGCGAATTTAGCCAAAAGCATATCGATTGAAGCGGGTGAACTTTTGGAGTGCTTCCAATGGAATGATGATGATTTTAATATCGACAATGTCAAAGAAGAGCTTGCCGATGTGCTCAATTATTCGATTCAATTGGCTATTTCTCTTAACTTGGACATAAAGACGATAATTGAAGAGAAAATGAAAAAGAACGCAGCTAAATACCCTATTGAAAAATGCAAAGGAAAAGCTGATAAATATACATCTTACAAATAAAATCTCCGCAAAAAAAGCTCTATCGCACCGATAAAGCTTTTTATTTATAAAAAAAGAGACATCCCGAAGAATGTCTCTAATTTTTAAGGAATTTACTTGTTTCCTTTGGCTCTTTCGTGAAGGATGTTCGCTTGGGCAGCGGCAAGTCTTGCGAGAGGGACACGGAATGGTGAGCAGGAAACGTAGTCGAGACCGACTTCATCATAGAAGATGATGGAAGCTGGATCGCCACCGGTTTCACCGCAGACACCAACAAGAAGATCTGGGCGGGTTGCACGTCCACGTTGGAAGGCAATCTTAACGAGTTCGCCAACACCTTCGACATCGATGGTTTGGAATGGATCGAATTCGTAGATCTTTCTATCGTAATAATATGGGAGGAATTGCCCGCTATCATCACGGCTGAAGCCCATGGTTAATTGGGTTAAGTCGTTGGTGCCAAAGCTGAAGAATTCGGCTTCTTTGGCAAGATCCCCAGCACGTAAGGCGCCTCTTGGGATTTCGATCATCGTACCGACATGGTAGACGAGTTTTTTGCCTTCTTTGGCCATTTCATCTTCGACAGCCTTGACGACGACGTCTTTAGCAAACTTGTATTCTTTGAGTTCGCCAGCGAGAGGAATCATGATTTCTGGCTCAACGTCTTTGCCTAAGTCTTTGCTGGCTTTGATCGCGGCTTGCGCAATAGCGCGGGCGAGCATCGCATAGATTTCTGGATAGGCAACGCAAAGTCTGACGCCACGGAAGCCCATCATTGGGTTGGCTTGGTGCAATTGGTTGATACGCTCTTTGACTTTGGTCTCAGTGACACCGAGTTTAGCGGCGATATCTTTGATATTGGCTTCATCGGTGATTTCTGGTAAGAATTCGTGGAGAGGCGGATCTAATAAACGAATGTTGACTAAGCTGTCTGGGTTAGCCATATACATATCGTAGAAGTCACCCATTAAGAATGGACGGATTCTCTCTAATGCAGCTTCTCTTTGTTCGGTGGTATCGGAAAGAATCATCGAACGCATATTAAGAATTCTTTCTGGGGCAAAGAACATACGCTCAGTGCGGCAGAGGCCGATGCCTTCAGCGCCAAATTTTTGGGCGTTATGAGCATCTTCTGGAGTGTTGCAGTTCGCACGGACTTTGAGACGACGATATTTGTCGGCCCAGCCCATCAAGCGACCGAAGTCACCACCTAAGTCTGCTGGAACCATCTTGATGGCGCCTTCATAGACTAAACCAGTGGTGCCGTTAACGGAGAGAACATCACCTTCGTGATAGACCTTATCGCCAACTTTAACGGTTTTCGCTTCCTCGTTGACAATGATATCGGTGGCGCCGGCAACGCAGCATTTACCCATAGAACGGGCAACGACAGCGGCGTGGCTGGTCATACCTCCGCGAGCGGTTAAGATAGCTTCGGAGTTGACCATACCGATGATATCTTCTGGAGAGGTTTCGGCACGGACAAGGACGACTTTCTTGCCATCATCATGCCATTTTTTGCAAGTATCAGCGTCAAAGACGATGGCACCAGTGCCAGCGCCTGGAGAGGCTGGAAGTCCTTTGATGACAGCGTCATGAGCTTTCAAATCAGCTGGATCGAAGGTTGGGTGGAGAAGATCATTTAATTGCTTTGGTTCAACACGCAAGCAAGCTTCTCTTTCGTCGATTAAACCTTCGTCAACGAGGTCAACGGCGATCTTAAGAGCAGCACGAGCGGTTCTCTTGCCATTACGGGTTTGTAAGAAATAGAGTTTGCCTTTTTCGATGGTGTACTCCATGTCTTGCATGTCTTTGAAGTAGTGTTCCATGTTTTTGATGGTTTTCATGAACTCTTCATAGACTTCTGGCATTCTCTTTTGCAATTCGTCGATGTGCAATGGGGTTCTAACGCCAGCAACGACGTCTTCGCCTTGGGCGTTTGGTAAGAATTCAGCGTAGATTTCTTTGGTTCCATCGCTTGGAGAGCGGGAGAAGGCAACGCCAGTGCCGGAGTCTTCACCCATGTTACCGAAGACCATGGTTTGAACGTTAACGGCGGTTCCCCATTCATATGGGATGCCGTTCATTTGACGATAAACGTTGGCGCGTGGGTTATCCCAGCTACGGAAGACTGCGGAAACAGCTTCTCTTAATTGCTCGTATGGATCGGTTGGGAAGTCTTCGTGGAAGACATTCTTGTAATAAGCTTTGTAAGCTTTGACGAGTTCCTTTAATTGCGGAACGGTGACTTCGGTGTCAAGTTTGTAGCCGTTGTCTTCTTTAATCTTATCAAGCATGGCATCCATCTCAGTTCTTGGATGTCCTTTGGCGATGTTGGTGAACATCAACATGAAACGGCGATAGCTGTCCCAAGCAAAACGTTCATTTCCAGTCGCATCGATAAGTTCTTGAACGGTGGTATCATTCAAACCAAGGTTTAAGATGGTATCCATCATGCCTGGCATTGATTGACGAGCGCCAGAACGAACGGAAACGAGTAACGGCATTCCTTTGCCGCCACCGAAGGATTTACCAACGGTTTTTTCAACATCGTGAACATGAGCAACGATGTCATCCCAAACATACGCTGGAATAGTTTTTCCAGAATCGTAGTAGAGATTGCAAGCTTCAGTGGAGATGGTAAAACCAGCTGGGATATTGATGCCAGCAGCAGTCATCTCGGCTAAACCAAAGCCTTTTCCACCAAGGATGTCCTTGCCTAAATGGCCTTTGTGGGCTTCCTTGAAGGAGTAAACGTACTTCTTTTCTGCCATATTGTCCTCCTAATGACAATGTAATAGACGCCTAAGCGTCATGACTTCTAAATATTAACACGCATGATTTCTTCTTAAAAGAAGAAACCAAAATAGTATCTAAGAAACATTGTAATCTTTAAATGATGCAACTTTGGATAATTAATATTTACTCGATTTTAATAGCGGAATCTCTCTGCAAGTTAATGTTTACGTCGTGAGCGTAAGTATATTTTGATATAACTGTCTGAGCATATTCGTTGCCGTCTTTCTCGTTTTTGGTATTCTTAGATTAACGATATCATTTAATGATTACGATGAATCTATGGCCATAATCCTTTATCGAAAGATATGCCGGAGAAAAACATGAAACTGCAGGAAGAAATTTGGGACAATGAGAAACATTGGTTTAAATGGAAGGTAAGATTCGCTTTTCTTTTTCTTGGTTTGGCCTTACATGCGTCTTGCCTCTTAGCCGCTTATTTCACGAATGGAGAAAATATTGTTATCCCATTGGTTCTAGGGTCTTTTGGATTCACTTTTTATTTATTGTTTTTGGGGCCGGTAATCATTGAAGCTTTATATATGTGATTATTTATAGCGAAAAATAAAGCGTCTTAATGCTGTTAGCTCAACTTTTGTAATTATCGCATCTCTTGGATCAAGCTATCAATTCAACAAAGATCTATAATGAAAATGAGTTTATATCATTGCTGTGATTTTATTTGGGCAATTAATATAGGGTTAAATCGACAAGTTTTTTAATTGGAAAGAGTGGTAGAATATTCTCACGGAAGAATTATATGAATAATAACGATAACTATATATTAACCATGGACTTCGGAACCCAAAGTGTTCGTGTTGCGATCTTTGACAAAAAAGGGAATACATTGGCTTTGGAAAAAGAAAAATATACGCCAGCTTATTTTTCCAGTTTGCCAACCTATGCTGAGCAAGATCCTAATTACTATTATGAGTGTTTGTGCGCTTGCACGAAAAGGCTTGCAAAATCATATCCGGCGCTTATAAAAAAAGTTAAAGGCATCACGCTTACTTGTTTCCGTGATAGCGCTGTTTTGCTTGATAAGGATAAAAGGATAATCAGGCCGATGATCCTTTGGCTAGATCAAAGAAACGCGGAATGCAAAGATCCGCTTCCTTGGACTTCGAGATTTATTTTTAGACTCGTTGGCAAAAGCGACACGATTGTTTATAACCGCAAAAGATCTGTTTTGAATTGGATTAAAGAAAACGAACCGGAAAATTATGCCAAAATCGATATGGTTTTGCCTCTTGCTACGTATTTTATCTATCGTTTGTCTGGCGAAACCAAAGATAGTGCCTCCAATATGGCAGGACATTACCCAATAAATTTTAAAAAGAAATGCTGGTATAGGAATCCAGAACGCCATTTCCAAGCCCAAATCTTTGGGATTAAAGGAGTTTGGCTTCCCACTATCGTTGAAGAAGGAAGCAAAATTGGGTCGATTAATAAAACCGCAAGCGAAGAGACAGAGTTGCCAGAAGGGCTTGCTATTTATGCTGCCGGGAGCGACAAATCTTGTGAGACTTTGGGATTAGGGGTAATAGACGATAAGATTGCCGCTATTTCTTATGGGACTGCTTCGACAGTAGAGACGACAAGAAAACATTACACTGAGTCAGAGCCGTTTTTGCCAGGCTATGCTTCTGTTTTGCCAGGCTATTACAACATGGATATCCAAATATATCGTGGATATTGGATGATTAATTGGTTCTTGAAAGAATTTGGTGGGCAACAAATCGCAGATATGACCGATGTCGGTTCTTTGCTAAATAAATTTAATGAAGATTTAGATTTAGTGGAACCAGGATGCGAAGGTTTGATTTTGCAACCTTATTGGGGCCCAGGTTTAGCTAGGCCATTGGCAAAAGGGGCGATCGTTGGCTTTAGCGATGCTATAACAAACGAGCATGTTTATCGTGCAATTATTGAAGGAATAGCCTACGCCTTAAGAGAAGGGTTAGAGCATTTCGAACGCAAGATTCACCACAAAATCCCCGCAATCCGTATCGCTGGAGGCGGTTCTCAAAGTGATAAAATCTGTCAAATTACCGCGGATATACTTGGAAAACCGGTTACTAGGGTTCAAACATTCGAAACTTCTTCTTTAGGAGCCGCTATTGCAGGATTTATTGCAATCAACGAATACAAAAAGCCCGATGAGGCGATTGATAACATGGTGAGGGCGAAAGACACTTTTTACCCAAAGAAAGACAATCAAGAAAAATACGATTACCTTTTCCGGTATTGCTACAAAAAGATGTATCCTCGCTTAAAAGGCATTTATTCTTCAATAAAAAGGTATAATCATTATTTAGAAAAAGCAAAAAGAAGGTTTTAATTTCTTTAAGAAAAAAACGGTCCTCCGAGGATCGTTTTTGTTTTTGCTATATTTCGTAGCTATAAGTCAATGCATCATCTTCGAAGAAAGTGACAGTAATTGTCTTTTTATTGCAATTGGCGACGGTTTGCCAAACGGAGAGCCATTCTTTACCCTCGTTTTTTAACTGCTCAACACTCTTGGCTCTTTCAGGGGCTTTCATCTTTTCCATTATTGCCAAGATTTGATCTTTGTATTTTCCGCTCCGGCACATATCCAAGGTGATGGCTCCGCCAAAATCTTCGTACCCTTTGCCGAATCCGCATATTTCGCTGCATGGGTCAAATAGGGAATTGTATGGATCCATCATTTGAGTGTACCTGACCTTTTTCATTAAGCTTTGCATATCCGATTCACTATTGACGGAGCCGATACTTTTTTCCAATAAGTCGTATCTTCCTAAACCTGCCCCATTTGTGGCTTTGTCTTTATATTCTTCGTTTATGTAAAAATTGCATTGACAGTTCGCATAGTCAGACCAGATGAGTTTGTTGTCAACAAGCTCGAGAACGCCATAATGCCCGCTTTGATCAGCCATGAAATAGCCGCCACCCCAAGCTTGTGTCTCGGTAATCATCCCGTAAACATTTAAGGTGTTCGCCATCTCTATTGCTTCCGTCACTGTGGCGCATCTTTCACCAAGATATCTGACCAAAGCGGGGAAAGAGAGACTTACTTTTGCGTCAGGGTTTGTGCAAGTCGATGGTTTGATCCCTGTTGATTCTTGTTGTTCGGGTCGCATGTTGGCCTCGATATAAAGGCCTTTTTCATTCATAACATCCTCTGTAAAGAACAAAAGAGTCAAGAGCTCATCTTGAGTAACGCCTTTTTCCTTGATTTCGCTGAATGGTTTCCCATCGAATGTGTTATAAGATAATCCGACTGTTTTGTAAAACCCTTCAACGTTTGTTTTGATGATGTAAGCGGGATTATTGCTGTAATAAAGGTCAAAAGAGCGACCAACGACCATATCACCGCTAGAAAGCACTTTTCCAATTCCCGAACAGCCGAATTTTCCAAACATTTCTTTGTTTTTCTTTAGACCTGCTTCGTAATCGATATTGGTGATTGTTGGTAGCTCGACTACATAATCGCCGATGACTTTGACTTGCAAATTATTGTTTGACAGACTTGAAGTTGAACTATTTTGATTTGAACTACACCCCATGATTGACGCCATTAAGATTGGGCCTACGAGTAAGAATTTTAGTAGTTTCGAAGATTTTTTATTCATTTTCAAATTCCTTTTTTCCTGTCGGTATTTTAGTGATTTCATTCAATATGTAAACATCTCTTACTTGTTTTGGAGTAAAAAAAAGAACCGTAACGGTTCTAATTATATTATTAGAAAACCCTTTTAAGGGCTTCTAGCTTTATTGACTTTATCCCCATGTTCACTCGGCGATTTAATCCGCCGGCGACGATGTAATAGCATAGACGGGCGACTTCATCTGGATCCCCGTCTCTGACATCCCCATCTTTCATGCCTTCAGCAATTAGGTCGCGGAATATGTTTTTGTTTTTTGGGCCATAGAAAGCGCTTGGCACGCGAGTCAATTCAAAGTCATTTTGCGCCAAAGTTGCGTAATAAAGCAAAACATCGTCTTCGCCGTTGTCGATTATTGAAAATATCCTGAAGAATTCATCTAACCCTTTTTTGCCACCAAGTGTTTTCAAATAATTGAAATCAATCAAATATTTGCCATTGTCACGAGTAAGGATATCCTGCTCTATTTGCAAGAATATATCTTTTTGGTCTTTGAAATAGTGATAAAAAAGACCATGCGAGCAATTAGCTTCGCGAGTTATATCATCGACTGCCACGTCTTTAAAGCCGTGCAAGGCAAAAAGCCTTAAAGCAGCCTTGCAGACTTTCTTCTTCCTCTGCTCTTTGATTATCTCGTTTTGTTCTTTTGTCCTCGGCATATTAAAGTTACCCCCAACTTTCGGGTTATTTTAGCACAAGATAATGTCTTAGCAATTACTATGAATTTGTCAATTAAACGCGTCTGTATAAAATTATTAATGTAATTAAATATTACAGTATATTTTATTCATTTTCTTTGGTTTTATCGGTTTTCTTTACTAAAATCCAAACCAAAATAGCTACGACTACAAAGAGAATGCCACCGACAATAAATTGCCATGTCCAATTGTTTGAATTGTCAGCGTATGTCGAACACATATCATTGTTTACAAACATTGAGACAACCGACCCCATAACGAAGCCTAGAACAACTTCAAACGTCTTTTGGCGGTGATTTGCCAACAAAGTTTTCATCGCTTTAGAAACGGCTAAAAACCCAATGATAATTCCGATTAATAAGACAAGAACCAATAAGAGCCTTGCCCCTAAATTGGTGTGATCTTGGATGATTGATGAATAAAGAATATTTCCGTTTGCGTCTCTTTGAGAAATGAAAATACCAACGATAGGATTATATAATCCGAATATAAATAGCACCATTGAGCCAGATATGCCTGGAATTAAGCATGCCACAGCGGCCAAGAACCCTCCTAGTAGCGTCACCGGGTAAACCCATGCCGCTGCAAAAGGATCCATAAAAGCCGAATTAAAATCGAAGACATTCCAATTGAAATATGCGCTTAAAAAAGAGAAAACGCCTATTGATGCGGCAATCGCAAAACCAATTACTACTCTTGGATAGCTGAATTTGGTGAACTCCTCTGATTTAATCTCTTTCAAGATAATAGGGAGGCTACCGACGATAAAACCAGCCAGAACGCTGATAATAATGAATGGAAAATAAGGTCTAGCGACTTTTTGCCAAAAAATAAGAAGTGCCAAAGCGGTAATCAAACATCCTAAAGCAATTGGCAACAAAACCAAGAACGACTTTTTGAAATTCTTGCGAAGCCCGTCAATAGAAACAATGAGCTTGTCGTAAATATCGACAATAATGCCAACCGTGCCAACGCTGACACCAGGGAGTATCCCGAGTCCTAAGCTCGCGCCCCTTCCAAAATCTTTAAACCAATCTTTTGCTTTCATAATTACAAATTATATATGGACGCTTTGGCTGTTAGAACAAAAACGTTTCATTGACCATCGGCGATTTCTATTTTCTAGAAAACAAACATACTTTTGTCTATACTAGGCTGATGAATATTATTTTGCTTTCAGGTGGATCGGGAAGAAGACTTTGGCCATTATCTCATGATGCGAGAGCCAAACAATTTGTCCCGTTCTTTAAAGATAGGGATGGCCGTTACGAATCAATGATCCAAAGAATGTATCGTTCTTTGAAAAAAATCAGTCCAGACGCTAATATCGTCATCGCTTCTGGAGTTGACCAGGTTCCGCTGCTAAAAGAACAACTTGGTGAAAATATCGATATTTCAATCGAACCATCTAGGAAGGATACCTACCCTGCGATAGTTTTGGCTTGCGCATATTTAAGGGATGTTTTAAAGGTCGACCAAAACGAAACCGTCATTGTTTGCCCTGTTGATCCTTACGTTGAAGATTCTTATTTTAAAGCCATCAAAGAGCTCAGCGAAATCATCGAAAAAGATGAAGCGAAGATTTCTCTAATCGGGGTAAAACCGACTGAGCCTACTTCCAAATATGGCTATATTATGCCAAAAGACGAAAAGAAGATTAGCAAAGTCATTGGCTTTAGAGAGAAACCAGATTTCGATAAGGCCAAAGAATATATTCGTCAAGGTGGATTATGGAATACTGCAATTATGGGATTCCGTTTAAATTACTTGCTTGATAAAGCTGAGAAAAAACTCAATTTCAAAGATTATGATTCGTTTCTGCAAGGATATTCATTGCTAAACAAATCAAATATTTCTTATGACTTGCTAGAAAAGGAAGAAGATATTCAGGTTTTGACATTTGAAGGCATATGGGATGATTTGGGGTCTTGGGACACTTTTATTAAATTGATGGATGAAGATACTTATGGACAAGGCGTTATCCGTAATTCCTACAATACAAAAGTCGTTAACGAAACCGATATTCCTGTAGTGGTGAATTACATCGACAATGCGAACATAATCATTTCAAAAAATGGAATTTATATCACGCGAAACGATAAATCGGATGACATAAAAGAAATTCTTTCTTCTTTAGAAAAGAAATAAAAAATATTTCCAAAGCCAGCGACTTTGAACCTTGCTTCTTTTATTAATAAAAGAATTTGTTAAGATTATTTCATTATGAAAAAAGTATTGGTTTTATACACAAGCAACACCGGATCTACCGAAACATACGCCAACGATATTGCTCATGGAGTCGATGGCGATGTCATGCCATTAAAAAAATTCAGATGGAAGAATATCGATGACTATCAAATAGTGGTCTATGGCGGCTGGGTCAATAACGGCGCCATTCAAGGCATCAATGATTTTTTATATGATTATGAAAATCGTTTAGCAAACAAAGATGTTTTGATTTTTAGCTGCGGTATGTCTTTTCCTACTGAAAATGGCCGCAAAGAATTAATCGACAGAAACTATTTGAGCCCATACCATGTCCGCTTTTATCAAGTTCGCGGAAGCTTTGATTTCAAGAAACTCAACATCTTTCAAAAAATGATTATGAAATCATCAATCAAGATGATTGCCAATTCAGCGGATGCTACGCCCGAACAAAAAATGCTTACCACAGTTCTGGATGCTCCTCTTGAATACTATGATAGAGAAAAAGTGGAACGTATTCTGACAGTCATTAGAAAACTACAGGATGAGCCTATCGAAACTGAGGTTAGCGAGAAATGAAACTATTCGTTGGTTTAGGCAATCCAGGCAAAGAATACGAAGGAACCCGGCATAATATGGGCTTTTTAACCTTGGATAAGTTTGCCGATATGGTTGGAGCTAGTTTTGATAGAAGCGGATTCAAAGCGGAATACGGGGTTGTTAAAAACCCGATTTTCAGAGAACCTATCATCATTGCAAAGCCTCAAACATTTATGAATCTTTCAGGCGAGGCCGTTAAGCCGCTTGCTGATTATTTTAAAATCGAAGAAAAGGATATAGTCGTTGTCTATGATGAGATGGCCTTAGATCCTGGCACAATCAGATTGAGAAAGAATGGTTCTCACGCTGGTCATAATGGCATCAAAAATATCATTGCCCAATTCGGTAATGAGAATATTGCCCGAATCCGCGTAGGCATTGGTGAGCCTCCTTTTAAAAATTCAGTGGATTTTGTTTTAGGAAAGCCGAAAGGCGAGGAACTTATAGCATTGGAAGATGCCACCGACTTAGCGGCAAAAGCTTTAAGAGATATTGTTTTGCGTGACTTTGATTATGCAATGAGCATATATAATGGCGCAAAAGGAAAAGGAGAGAAACACTAACGAATAATTTCTTCGACCTATTAAAAGATTATTTGCCTACTCCCCCTCTCCATGACAAGAAGGGTCCTTTTGTTACTAATGACACAATCGGAACTGCCTTGCTTGTTGGAGGACTTTTTGCCCAAAAAAAAGACAACTACGCAATTGTCGCGAATAATCTTTATAGCGCTCAAAAAATCTATGAGTTTTTGTTGAATTTCTTTTCAGAAGAAGAAGTCGTTTTTTTCCCAGTTGACGAATTGCTTAGAGCGGAGGCCATCTCATCTAGCAGAGACCTATTGAGCCAACGCCTTTATGCGATGGGCCAATTGTTAAATGATAGCAAGAAGATTTTAGTGACTCATCCTGGTGCTTTGCTCCGTTATTTGCCAAACCCGAAAATCTTTAAAAAGAGCATTATAAAAATAGAAAAAGGCTGCAAAACCGACTTAGAAAATCTTAAATTTCAGTTAACAGAACTCGGATATCGCAGAGTTAATAAGATTGATCAATCTCTGCAATTCGCTTCTAGAGGCGATATTTTAGATATTTATTCTGTTTCAAGCTTAAAACCTTATCGTGTGGAGTTTTTTGATGATGAAATCGAATCAATTAGAGAATTCGACATTGCCTCTCAAAGCAGTGAGAAAGAAGTGGATTCGATCACGGTTTTGCCCGCTTCCGACTTCTTGCTTACCGATGGTGAGCTTTCTAGTTTTGTGAATAGAATCAAAGAGCAGATAGAAGAAGAAAAGGCAAAACTCAATTCTACAAACGGGGATCTGCTTGAGCAAAATGTTCTGATCGATGTCGAGAACATCGTTTCAAAAAATATAAAGCCAAACCTATATAAATATTATTCTTACGCTTTGAACGAGGCGCATTCGATTGTTGAATATTTCAACCCTGTCGATATATTCATTGCCTGCAAAGACGACTTTAGTAACGCGGTTGCTACTTTGAAAGACGAATCTTATAGATTCTTTAAAGAGCTAGAAGACAATCATCAAATCATCCATGGGCTTTCTAGTTATATGAATGTGGAAGACGCCTTGCCAAATAATAAAATCGTTTCTTATGGGCAAAAGTTTTTAACAGATTCTAAAGAATTCCAATTAAATGTTTTACCAATCGTTCCTTCTGGGAATGGAATTTCTTCGATTCTTCCGACGCTTGTTAGTTACTTTAACACCTGCGATAAAGTCATCATTGCTTTAGGGGAGCCTCACCAAAGGGAAACAATCAAAAACATTCTCAAAGATGCAAATTATGAATTTGAAGAAATTGAAGGATATTCTTTGCCTAAAGGGAAAATAGGCATTTCCAACGCTTCTTTGAATTTAGGATTTGAAATTCCACTGGCTAAGATTGCTTATGTTTCGACTTCGGAATTGTTTGGTAAGCGGGTCAGCGGGTCTCGCTATACGGCAAGATTCAAAAATGCCACAATATTAAAAACTTACGAAGAGCTAAAGCCTGGTGATTATGTTGTTCACGAATATAATGGGATTGGTCAATTTTTAGGGATAAAGACCTTAGAAAACGATGGGGCTCATCGAGACTATTTGCATATTGCTTACGCTGGTAATCAGACTCTTTATGTTCCTTTGGAACAATTCCGCTTGGTTAGAAAATATTCCGGAAGAGAAGGAATTGCCCCTCGTCTTTCTAGACTTTCTGGAAACGATTGGAAAAAGAAAAAGGCTCATATCGAAGAAAGAGTCAACGAATTGGCGGACCGTTTAATCACTCTTTATGGAACAAGGGCCAAAATCCAAGGGTATGCTTTTCCGCCTGATGATGAATTCCAAGAAAAGTTCGAAAATGAGTTCCCCCACGAATTGACCAATGATCAAGCCAAAGCCGTTGCTGAAGTTAAGGCCGATATGGAAAAGCCTGAAATTATGGACAGGCTTTTATGCGGCGATGTTGGATTCGGCAAAACCGAGGTAGCTTTTAGGGCTTGCTTTAAGGCTATTAATTCTGGCAAACAAGCCGCGATTTTGTGCCCAACCACCTTATTGGCAAGGCAACATTATGAAGTGGCGTTAGAACGCTTTTCGTCATTTGGCATCAGAATTGCATTGTTTTCGCGCTTGGTTCCTGAATCAATTCAAAAAGTAAAGATGAAAGAAGTGAAAGACGGAACAACAAATTTAATCATTGGCACGCACCGCCTTTTATCAAAAGAAATCGAATTTAACGATCTTGGGTTACTTGTGATCGACGAAGAGCAACGCTTTGGCGTTGAACAAAAAGAAAGAATTAAAGAAATCAAAAATAGCGTTGATGTTCTTTCTTTATCGGCGACCCCGATTCCTCGAACCCTGCAAATGTCATTGGTGGGAATTCGTCCATTAAGTGAAATTAACAGTGCCCCATCTACGAGAATGCCTATCCAAACCTATGTCACGCCGTATAATTCATCATCAATCTATGAATTAATTTATCGAGAGCTTTCGAGAGAAGGGCAGGTTTTCTATATCCACAATCACATCGACTCCATTTACCAAAAAGCCGAAGATATCGCTTCTAATATCAAAGAAGCCAAAGTTGGTGTCGTGCATGGAAAAATGGAAAAATCCGATATCGAAGAAACAATGGAACGCTTCTACAACAATGAATTAAATGTTTTAGTGGCGACTTCTATTATCGAAAACGGAATCGATGTCCCTAATGCGAACATGATTATCGTTGAAGATGCCGATCATTTTGGGCTATCGCAACTTTATCAAATCAAAGGAAGAGTCGGTCGTGGCGATAGAATCGCGTATGCATATTTGACTTACAAGCCAAATAAAAATATGAATGAAGACGCCCAAAAGCGTCTAGAAGCCATCCAGGAATTCACTGAACTTGGCAGCGGCTATAAGATTGCTCAAAGGGATTTGCTGATTCGTGGGGCTGGGGATATGCTAGGTCCTGAGCAAGCTGGTTTTATTGATACGATTGGCCTAGATTTGTATTTGAAGCTTTTGAATGAAGCCATCGAAGAAAAGAAAACAGGCGTCAAAAAAGAAGCCCCTAAAGCTAAATCTTTGTTCTCAATCGATGCCTATATACCTTCAAATTATGCGATAAATTCCGATAAAATCAGTTTGTACCAAGAACTAGAAGATGCCGATAGCGAAGCAGATGTAAAACTTATCGCTAAGCATATGAAAGATGTGTACGGGAAGCCTCCAAAGGAAGTCTTGCTTCTTATTCAAAAAAAGAGAATTGACATTGTTGTGGAGAATGAAGAATTTACTTATGTTCGCCAAGAAGGCAATTATATAGATATTCTTCTTTCAGAATCATTTTCAAGAATCGATGGTGTCGGAATCGAATTATTCAATGCCTTAACGCCGTTTTTAAAAGAAATATCGGTAAATTTCTTAGAGAAAAAACTTCGCATCCGTTTAAAGAAAAACGATGGTTGGATTGATAATTTGGAAAAAATAACCAAAACGATTCACGCGATCGCTTTAAGACACAGTCAGAACTAAAGGAGTGGAAAATGAGAATTGATAAGTTTTTAAAAGTGTCACGCTTGATCAAAAGAAGGGAGACCGCCAAAGAGCTTTGCGATGATGGCGATGTTTTGATTAATGGCAAGATTGCTAAGCCGATGGCTGAAATAAAAGAAGGCGACATCGTCACGTTGATTTTGGGAAAGAAAATCATCAAAGTCAAAATCAATGAAGTGAGGCCATTTGCCAAAAAAGAGCAAGCTTCTTTGATGACCGAGATCATAGAAGAGGGGTTTGCTAAGGATTCCGAAGAATAGAATCTTAGTTACTAGACGATTTAAGCAAATCAATGCCAAAAAGAAATATTCGATAAATAAACGAAAATTAAGCAAATTTAATCTTTCTAGAATGAAGCTAGGAATCTATAATTGTAACACCCCTTAAGGGGTGTAACTAACTAAGACCAATAAAAGAAAACCCTGGATTGTTAATAGAGCAGTCACGAAATCGAAGGAGGGGAAAATATGGATGATAATAACAACAAAAACAATGGGCAGAATCGTCGCAATTTCTTAAGCTATATCATTCCTTACGTTTTAATCGCCGGAATCATTATTCTTATAATCACTTTTTTCTTGCGTAATGTCATAAATAGCCAAACTCTTTGGACCAAAAGCCAATTGAACGCCTATTTACGTACAGATGAAACCTCTTTAAATAGCGATAACAAAAATGGCGTTTATTTAAAAAGCGTCGAGGTTTCGCAAGGATATCGCGCAACCACTGTTACTGGCGTTGCTCGCAATGCCTCCACCAGCAATGAATATCGTTATAAAGTTTTGATTGAAAACGATGATTGGAGCAAGAACAAATTTGACGCTCAAATGTTTACTGGTACGACCACTGCCGAAACAGATGGCAAAACGACAATCATTGCCCAATACACGACAAAGTCCGTTACTTGGAGTGAGGTTTTCTTTAACCGTATTCAAGAAACCAATGATTTAAAAATCTTATCTGGAAATCAAATCGCTTATTATCAAGTCACTGATGCTTTTGCCGTCAGCTGGTGGGATACATGGGGTCCAACTATCATCATGCTTGTCGGCACAATGATCCTTGTGCTTTTCATCTTTGGCAGAATGAGTGGCTCAATGGGTGGCGGACGCCAAGCTCTTGATTTCAATAAGTCTCCAGCTCGTCGAGAAACAAGCAAAGTCCGTTTTGCTGATGTCGCTGGATGCGATGAAGAAAAAGCGGAAATGGTTGAGCTTGTCGAATATTTGAAGAATCCAAAGAAATATTCTAAGTTCGGCGCTCGTTTGCCAAAAGGCGTTCTTTTATGCGGCAATCCAGGAACTGGTAAAACCTTGATGGCAAAAGCCGTTGCAGGCGAAGCCGGCGTGCCTTTCTATAGCATCTCTGGTTCCGATTTCGTTGAGATGTTCGTCGGCGTCGGTGCTGGACGTGTCCGTGATTTGTTCAAACGTGCCAAGCAAAGCGCTCCTTGCATTATCTTCATTGATGAAATCGACGCTGTCGGCCGTCAAAGAGGAGCTGGCTTAGGCGGAGGCAACGATGAACGTGAACAAACCCTTAACCAACTTTTGGTTGAAATGGATGGTTTTGAATACAATGCTGGCATCTTAGTTATCGCTGCCACTAACCGCGACGATGTACTTGACCCAGCCTTATTACGCCCGGGACGTTTTGATAGAATCATTACCGTTTCCTTGCCAGACTGCAAAGGAAGAGAAGCAATCTTTAAGGTTCATTCAAGAAATAAACGCATCGATCCTTCTGTCGATTTCCACGCTCTTGCTAAGCGCACCGTCGGATTCTCTGGCGCCGATATTGATAACATTTTAAACGAAGCTGCCATCTTGGCGGTTCGCTTCAATAAAGAGACTATCACCATGGCGGAAATCGATGAAGCTATCGATCGCCGTATTGCCGGCCCAGCCAAATCTGGCAAAGGCATGAACGAGCAAGAGAAACGTGTTGATGCCTACCATGAGGCTGGCCATGCCGTAATCGGCTTAGTCTTGCCTCATTCTAACAAAGTCCAAAAGATCACTATTATTCCAAGAGGACAAACGGGCGGTCACGTTCTTATGACTCCAGAGGATGACCGTTTCTTATTAACCAAGAAAGAATTATTAGCGGAAATCACCGGATTCTTAGGCGGCAGAACCAGCGAAGAAATCTTCTTTGACGATGTTAGTACCGGCGCTTCTAACGATATCCAACAAGCCACTCGCATCGCTCGTATGATGGTCACGCAATGGGGCATGAGCGATCTAGGCCCGATCCAATACGAACAAGACCAAGGAAGCGTGTTCTTGGGCAGAGACTATAATAACGTCTCGAAAAACTTCTCAGGCGAAGTCGCTTATCAAATCGATAAAGCCGTTCGCGAAATTGTTGAAGAATGTCACAAGCAAGCTAAAGAAATCATTGTAGCTCATAAAAACGAAGTCATTCTCATTGCTGAAACCTTGCTTGAGAAAGAAACAATCACCGCCGAAGAGATTGATGAACTTATCAAAAATGGCTCTTTGACTGAGAAAAAGACTGAGACCGTCAACCAGGTTAATGTCTCAGAAGAGGACAAAGCCAATGCAGCTAAAATCGCCAAAGCCTCTAATTTGACTACGCAACTTCCTGCAAAGGAAACTAAAAAAGAAGAAGCCAAAGAAGTTGAAGCGGTCGCCAAAAAATCTCCAAAAGATGAAAAGGCCACCGAAGATACTCCTAAGGTAAGTAAACCAAGACGCATTCGCAAAAAGAAAAACGAATCCCTTGATGAGCCTGATGACACCATTCATCTCAAATGATTAAGCTAAAGCCATTCATTTACGAGTGGCTTTTTCTATTGATCATTAGGATTTTCTCTAGGCTTTCAGAATCTTTTTCGCTAGAATTCTAACGATGAAAAAAGAAATGATTCCTTTAAAAGGCAAAGTTATTTTAGGACCTATGGCTGGCGTTACTACTTTGGCTTATCGTGAATTTAATAAGCCTTTCGGCGTCGCTTTATCTTATAGCGAGATGATCAGCGATTGCGGTCTTGCCTATGGTAACAAACGCACATATGAATATTTTGCAACCTCCAAAGAAGATAGGCCTGTGGGATTACAATTATTCGGTAGCGATATCGCAATATCCACCAAAGCGGTTGAGATACTTGAGAAATACGCGGATTATGACATTTTGGATTTGAATTTAGGCTGCCCTGTTAATAAGGTTACAAAGACTGGCGCCGGCTCAGCGATGCTTAAATCACCTGATACCTTATATAAATACGTGCGCGCGATAGTAAATGTTTCTTCTAAACCTGTCACCGCGAAAATAAGGCTTGGTTTTGACGATGATCATATCAATGTTTTTGAAGTCGCAAAGTTATTGGAAGACGCAGGCGTAGCGATGTTCACGGTTCACGCTAGAACCGCCAAACAAATGTATATGGGCACGGCGCATTATGATCTTATGGCTAATTTGAATGAACATGTGAATATTCCTTTCGCTATAAGCGGTGACATTTTTTCTCCTGAGGCCGCCAAAAAAGCCATGAGCATTACTGGCGCAAGTTATGTCATGGTGGCGAGGGGTTCTTTAGGAAAGCCTAATTTGATCAGAGATATTAATGATTATTTAGAGACTGGTAAATACGGGCCAGCTCCAACTGTTTTAGAACAAGTCGCTTGGGCGGAAGATTTCTCAAAGAGACTTATCAACCAAATCGGCGAAAGAGTCGCGATTATGCAATTAAGAGGAATAGTTCCTCACTTTTTCAATGGATATCCAGGATATAAAAGGATTAGACAAGCGATCTCTGAGAACGCCAAAAGTTACGAAGATTTAGAAAAGATCTTCAATAGTATTAGGAAAAGAGGGGCACTTTAATCGGTCTATTCAAAATCTTTAAAGAAATACCAAAAATATCTTGACCATTTTTAACTTATAACTATAATCGTTCGTTGCCGAACGAACTATGGAAAAGAATGTCACGGAAATCGGATCAGAATTAAGAATCACAAACCACGATGTCAAGGTGTTTGTGGATCGCGCTGTAGCGGCAAGTCTTCCTAGATACTTAACCGGTATTGAAGGAGTGCTTGTGAACTACATTTTTGAGCATGAGCAGATAACCGCTTGCGATTGTATGCGTGATTTCAATCTTTCTAAAGCCACGGTAAGCGAGACTTTTCGGAAACTGATCGATCGTGATTTTATTAAGGAAATCACCGATGAGCATGACAAAAGAAGAAAAATCATCACGCTTACCGCGAAGGGAAAAGAAGCGCACTTCACTTTCCAAAGACTTTATGACTCACTTGTGCCAATTATCGAGGAAGGCATCAGTGAAGAGGAGAAAGAGACATTCTTAAAAGTGTGCGTTAAGATTCGAAAAAACGTAGGAGGGATTTATGAGCAAAATCAAGAATAAAAAAGAAGAATTAGTTTCGACCGGCTCTGCTTTCAAAAAGGTTCTCCTTTATATTGGCGAATATAAAAAAGACACCTTTTTTGCGTGGATTTACGTTATTTTAGAGAGCATTTGTGAGGCTTTAGTGGCCTTTATGATGCAATATTTGGTTACGGCGATTAACCAAAAAGACGTAAATGGCATTTACTTATATTGCGGAGTTATCGCTGCCTTAGTAATCGTGGCTTGCTTTACTGGCATTATGTCAGGATATTGGGCTGCAAGCGCTTCATCCGGCTTAGGCAAGAACTTAAGAAGAAGCATGTACGAGAAGGTTCAAAAATATTCCTTTAAGAATATTGATAAATTCTCAACCGCTTCAATCGTCACCCGCTTGACTACTGACGTCACTAACGTCCAAAATGCTTTCCAAATGGCCATCCGTGCCGTTGTCAGAGCCCCGTTATTATTGATCATCTCTTTAATCATGTGCTTCATCACCGAATGGAAAGTCGCTTGGGTTTTCGCCGTTATTGTTCCACTTATTTTATTCTTGTTGTTATTTATCGCGAAATTCGTTCACCCAACCTTTGTTGAAGTCTTCAACAAATACGATGAATTGAATGAGTCGGTTCAAGAAGACGTGGACGGAATTCGCGTTGTCAAAGCCTTTAATCGTGAGGATTTGCAAACAAAGAAATTCAATGGCGTCTCGGAATTCATTTATAAGAAATTCACTTTTGCCGAAAGAATTTTGGCTTTCAATAACCCAATCATGAATGTTGCCGTTTATGGCGCATTAATCTTATTGGCATATTTCGGTTCGGTGCTGATCGTCAATAGCGGCGGTACTGAAATGGGAACGGCCCAATTGACCAGCTTATTCACCTATGTCTTCATGATCTTCAATAGCCTTATGATGCTCTCGATGGTTTACACCATGATTACTATTGCCCGCAATAGCGTTGAGCGTATTAACGAAGTCATTGAAGAAGTTCCGGATATCCAATCTCCAGAGAACGCTTTGACGGAAGTTTCGAGTGGCGATATCGAATTCAAAAATGTTAATTTCGCCTACGTTAAAGATAAGAATGTGTTACATGACATCAATCTCCATATCCCTTCTGGCTCAACCCTAGGAATCATCGGTTCCACAGGTTCCTCTAAAACTACATTAATCTCGCTTATCGCCCGTTTATATGATGTGAAGAACGGGGAGGTCGATGTCGCTGGGCATAATGTCAAAGAATATTCCCTTGTTTCTTTGCGTGATGCGGTCGCGGTTGTATTACAAAAGAATTTGCTTTTCACTGGCACGATTCGCGATAACTTAAAATGGGGCAATAAGGATGCCACGGATGAAGAAATCTGGAAGGCTTGCGATCTAGCTCAAGCGACAAGTTTCTTGAAATCATTCCCAAAAGGACTTGATACAATGCTAGACGAAGGCGGTACCAATGTTTCCGGTGGCCAAAAGCAACGCCTTTGCATCGCTAGAGCTCTTCTAAAGAACCCTCGTATCTTGATTTTGGATGACTCCACTAGCGCATGCGATACCCATACTGACGCTTTAATTAGAAAAGGTTTAGCGAGCACTCGCAAGGATGTCACTAAAATCATCATCGCTCAACGTGTCTTATCCATCAAAGACTGCGATAACATCATTGTTCTTGATCAAGGAAAGATAATTGGTCAAGGCAATAACGATCAATTGATGGAAAACTGCGAGATTTATAAGAGCCTCTATGAATCTCAATTAGGTGGAGGAGGTGACTTCGATGAAAGGTCCTAAGAATATGGCTGTTGTCAGCAAAAAGGCTAAATTCAAATCACTTGGACGTTTGTTGACTTACGTCTTCAAATATTATCCTGCTCAATTCTTCCTCGTGGCGTTATTCGTTCTTCTTAGTACTGGCGCTAGCGCGGTTGGAAGCTATTTCATCGGCAATATCGTTGTTGGCCAGTATTTGACTACGGATGGCACTAATCTGCGCACTTTTGATGACTTCTGGAGCACCACCTATTTCGGAATGAACTTCGGAACAATCTTAGGGGTCATGTGCGGAATTTACCTAGTTGGCATTATCTCCACTTACTTCTACAACTATTTTATGTCCATGATTGGACAAGGCGTTCAAAAGAAGATTCGTGATGAGCTTTTTGCCCACATGCAAAAACTCCCTGTCTCTTATTTTGACACAAGAACGCATGGCGATATCATGAGCGTTTACACTAACGACGTCGATGCCTTGCGTGAGATGCTCAGCCGTTGCCTTCCAATGATGATATCTTGCTTTGTTAGCATGATTGTTTATTTGGTCATCATGCTTCTTACAGACGTCTATCTCACCCTTGTGGTTATTGGCTTTGCGATTCTTATCTTCTTTGTTTCAAAATACTATGCCAAAATGTCGGCGCATTATTTCGTGGAACAGCAAACCGCTTTGGGAAAAGCGAATGGCTATATCGAAGAGCTTACCAATGGTCAAAAAGTCGTCAAGGTCTTCAATTACGAAGATAGAAATATCGAAGGCTTCAATAAATTGAACGACAGTTTGTTCACCTTTGCAACGAAAGCTAATCGTTTTGGCAACGTTTTGATGCCAACGGTTAACCAACTCGGTAACTTGCAATATGTCATCATTGGATTAGTCGGCGGCTTATGGGTCATCAACGGATTTAATTCTATTAGCCTATTTGGGGCCTACGCCGTTGGCGTTGGCACCATCATTAGCTTCTTAAGCTATTCCAAAAACTTTGTCCAACCTATCGGCCAAATCTCCCAACAATTCAATATCGTCGCGCTTGCTTTGGCGGGTTCCACCCGTATCTTTGAAATGATCGATACGCCAGAAGAAGATGATGAAGGGTATGTTGAACTAGTCAATGCCAAAGAAGATGAAAACGGCAATCCCCTCGAAACAAAGGAAAAGACTGGGAAGTGGGCGTGGAGACATAGACATGGCGATGGCAGCGTTACTTATGTTTGGCTCAAAGGCAGAATCACCATGGATGGAGTTGATTTCGGCTACAATAGCGAAAAGATCGTTTTGCATGACATTACCTTATATGCCGAACCAGGTCAAAAGATCGCTTTTGTCGGCCCTACTGGCGCAGGCAAAACTACAATCACTAACTTAATCAACCGCTTCTATGATATTGAAGATGGCAAGGTCCGCTATGACGGCATTAACATCAACAAAATCAAAAAAGCTGATTTGAGAAGATCACTTGGCATGGTCTTGCAAGACACCAAGTTATTCACCGGTACCGTCAGGGAAAACATCAGATTCGGTAATCTTGACGCCACGGATGAACAAATAGAAAGAGCAGCCAAATTGGCAAACGCTGATTCATTTATCCGATTGCTTCCAAATGGCTATGATACCATTCTCCATAATGGTGGCGCGGCTCTTTCTCAAGGGCAAAGGCAGCTTATCGCCATTGCGCGTGCCGCTGTTGCAGATCCGCCAGCTATGATTCTTGATGAAGCTACTAGCTCCATTGATAGCTATACTGAAAAAATGGTTCAAGAAGGCATGGATGCGATTATGAAAGGCAGAACCGTCTTTGTTATCGCTCACCGTCTTAGCACCGTTCAAAATAGCGATGTCATCATGGTCTTAGACCAGGGAAGAATCATCGAAAGAGGTTCTCATGATGATCTTATGGCCAAGGGTGGCAAATACTATCAGCTTTACACTGGTTCTAGCAAACAGTTGCAAGGTAACTAAAATAAAAAGTTGGGTTTGATTAATCACCCAACTTTTTTATTTCTCTAATACCATCAATTTTGATTAAGGAACTAAAATCTTTGTAATAATTGGCTGAATTGTATGAATTGAAACTAAAAAGGACCCTCACTTCCTTTTGAAGCATATTTCAAATGATTTTGAATTCCGCGTTTTAAGGTGCATTGCGATTCTTTTAAGCAAATAAAGAAGTCACTTCGAATTTCTTCCTTAGGTTGTTGATCATTAGTTCTCGCTTAAGCTCTTTTTAACATTTTATCTGTCATTGAGTAACAAATTGTTGGCTCTTTAAATAAAACTCTATTCCTTTTTTAAGCCTATTGAGCCCATCTTCCAAGATGTTTCTAGGGCAAGCCAGATTCATTCTTAAAAAACCATTTCCAGTTTGGCCATAGACATCACCTGAAGAGATATAAAGACCTGTTTTGTTTCTTATGAAAGTCGCGAGTTCTTTTGAAGACGTGGCGATATTTCTTATATCTAGCCACATTAAATATGTGGCGTCGCCTTTTGCAAATTTCATAGAAGGTATATTGCTTGAAATATATGCTTCAGCGTAATCGCGGTTCGCAAAAACATATTCGCGCATTTCCTTGAGCCAATCTCTGGAATCGTTTAATGCGGCTTCTGCGACAATATAGCTGAAAACATTGCCTTCTGCGACTTCATCAGTATTAATTTGGCGATTCACCAAAGCGCGTATTTTTTCATTCGGGATAACTATCGCGGAAGTTTGAATGCCAGCCACATTGAATGACTTTGTGACTGAAATCGCCGTAAAACCGACTTCTTTATTTGTTTTATTAACTGATAAAAAAGGCGTATATCGTTTGCCAGGACGGGTGATTTCCCCATGAATTTCATCGCTTAAAACAATCACGTTATATTTTTTGGCGAGTTCCCCTATTTTTGATAGATCCTCTTTGCTCCAAATCTTAGAAATTGGGTTGGCAGGATTACAAAGGATGAAAAGCTTAGTCTTCGGATTGCTAAAAGCTTTTTCTAATCCTACAAAATCAATGAAATAGGAATCGTTGTTTTCTAATAAAGGAACCTCATAAGGAATGCGGGAATTGTTCACAATTGAATTGTAGAAAATGTTATATACAGGCGGAGTTACCACGACGTAATCTCCAATTTCAGTTAGCTTTCTAACGGAACTAGAGATTGTCGGAACTACCCCAGTAGAAAATAAAAGCCATTCTCTTTTGATTTCAAAATTATGAACATCCTTATAGAAGTTTATATAGGCATCAGCCCAAGAAGGGTAAGGTTCGGTATAGCCATAGATTGGGTGCTTCGCTCTATCTAGAATCGCTTTTTGAATAGCGGGGGCAACTTCGAAATCCATATCTGCGACCCACATCGGAAGTTCATTCTCTTTCACTTCCCATTTTGAAGCGCCGGTATTTCTTCTATCGATGATTTTATCGAAACTCATTTGGCTACCTCGATGATGGTTTTTGATGGATCGATCTTTGGGTCATCAAAAATCAAGTCTCTGACTTCTTTGACTTTTATTTCTCCTGAAAACGGGTTTTTGATTGAATCAACGGATGTAGTTATTTCGGCATGGATATCGGAACAATATTCGAAGATCAAATCCCCTTCAACCTCACAATTGATGAGAGTGACACCCTTCATATAACAAAATCCCTGATGAGATTTTACCTTACAGTTTCTGAGAGTGACATTTTCGGCGTTCCAGCCGAAATATTCTCCCTCAATCGTGGAATTCTCCACCAAAACGTTTTTGGCGTTCCAAAAGGCATCTTTCGTATGAAGGATACTGTCGCGGATTATAAGATTTTCCACTCCATCAAAAGCGTAGTCTCCGTTTAATTCCAAACCGCTGACCAAGATATTTTTTGATTGCATGAATAGATAATTACCGGTTGCTTTGATGTTTTTGAAAGTGACATCATCGCACCACCAAAGGGTTTCTTCGGCTTTGCTGAAAGTGACATCTTCAATGACTATCCCCTTGCAATGTCTGAATTCCTTTGGGGCGTCGATTTTCAAGTGTTTGAATGACGAATTATTCGTGTACCAAATCCCCGCTCTTGCAAGCTCTAAAAATGTCGAATTTTTAACTTCAAAATCCTCGCCATACCAAAGAGGGTATTTATATCCAAAGGTGCATCCTTCGATATTCAAAGATTTGCTTTCTTTTAGTGGTGATTCCCCATTGTCGAAAAGACAATTTTTTATTTCGGCATCATTTGTTTTAAATAAGGCTCTTTCGCCAGTGAAATGTTGGTTCTCTATTAATGTTTTATTCATAATGAACAATGATAATGCTTTTTGAGACTTTTGCCATCTTTACGATTACAAATCTTTTATTCAAATTCGATGGTTACCAATTGAAAATAAACTTATAATTTTTAATGATTAAAAAGGCTAAGGTGAATTATGAAATTACTAAGAGGTTTGTGGAGAATAATATATTCGGTCGTTATTCCGATTGTTTTGATTATTCTGGTTATGACTTTGTTTTCTATTACTGGAACTTATGGAGTTAAAACTACTGTTGAAAGTGGAGAAGGGGTTATTAATGCCTCAGTTTCTGGCTCTTTGGATTTAACATCTCTTTTATTCAAGGGGTCAGTAATAGGCTTTACTTTGAATACTAAGGTCAACGTAGATAATGTCACATACGACTCAAAAGGAGACCCAACTTTTGTTTTTGGGCAGTCTAGCGAGAACTTCCAATTCAACGGCTTTGATATGACGTATAACTATCTTTGCTTAGTTGCGATACTGATCATTTTGATTGGAATATTCATTACCCTAATTGCATATAATTCCAAAACATTGACTTTAATAGGGACGATTGCTTTGATTGTTGCCTCAATTATCATTCTAACAAGAGATGGCGTTTTTGATCCATTTAGGTTTGTTATTCAATCATCAAATGATGAAACAAAATTCCTTACCAATGTATCGTTTTCAACGTTGTCGACTGGCTTAGCGTTGCTCGTCATCGACGGCTGTTCGTTATTGAATCTCCTTTTTGTCATGACAAAGAGAAAACACGCATAATTTTGATTTTGATACCGGTTTTGCGGAGTTTTTATTTTTTGCATTGTTTAAATCTTGTTTTTAAAGCAAAAACTACCTTTGAACTTCAAGGATAACTGGTCCGCCTTTACATAATTTACTTGTGTTTTTATCCATTTTTTAAACCGGTCAACTCTTTAAAAAGAGTTCGATTTGGCTTAGACTACTAGGGCAAACGAAAGGTTTTAGTATGGACGAACAATTGAATGACCAAGAGCAAGCCCGTTTTGACAAGCTTGCCAAATACGAAGAATTAGGAGTTGATCCATTTGGGGGCCGCTACGAATGGAAAGACCAAATTAAAGATCTTCGCGCTAGCTATGGAAATTTGAACGAAGAAGAACTGGCGGCCAAAAACGTCACCGTTAATGTTGCTGGGCGTTTAATGGCTATTCGCCGGATGGGCAAGGCTAGTTTTGTTAATATCAAAGACGAATATGGCAATATGCAAGCCTGGATAGGCATGAATGTCATTGGCGAGCATGACTACAGCGTTTTTAAACTCGCAGATTTAGGTGATATCGTTGGTTTAGAAGGGACTTTGATGCTTACTCGCACTGGTGAATTAACCATTCGCGTAAGTAAATACACCCACATCACAAAATGTTTAAAACCTTTGCCGGAAAAGTATCATGGCTTAACCGATCTTGAAGATCGTTGCCGTTATCGTTATGTCGATTTGATTGTTAATGATGAGTCGAGAAGAAACGCTTTATTGCGCCCAGCCGTCATCAAAGGAATTCGTCATTTCTGCGATGAAAAAGGCTTTGTTGAGGTTGAAACCCCTGTTTTGTCTCCGATCGCGGGTGGCGCTAGCGCTAGACCCTTCATCACCCACCATAACGCCTTGGACAAAGACTTCTATTTGCGTATCGCTACCGAGCTTAATTTAAAGAAATGCATGGTCGGGGGAATTGATAGAGTTTATGAAATCGGCCGTATTTTCCGTAATGAAGGCATGGATAATCGTCACAATCCTGAATTCACGACGATTGAGCTTTACCAAGCTTATGGCGATTTGCGTTCGATGATGGAATGGGCAGAAGGGCTCTTCCATTACATCGCTAATGAAGTCGTGGGCAAGACCACATTCCATTGGCATGATCATGATATCGATGTTTCTAAGCCGTTTGCCAATATTTCTATGGCTGAAGCCATCAAAGAAAAGACTGGCGTTGATTTCACTGAAGATATCCCGTTTGAAAAAGCGGTCGAATTAGCGAAAGAACACCATGTTGCTTTGGAAAAAAGTTGGAATAGCACCGGTTACATCATGCAAGCTTTCTTTGATGAATTCGTTGAACCAACCTTAATTCAACCAACTTTCATCCACACCTATCCAATTGAAGTCTCCCCGTTGACCAAAAAGACCAGCGATCCACGTTTTGTCGATCGTTTCGAACTCTTTATCGGAGGAACTGAATTCGCGAATGCCTATTCTGAATTGAATAACCCGCTTGACCAAAAAGAAAGATTTTTAGCTCAAATGGCCGCTAGAGATAGGGGTGATGACGAAGCCAATGAGATTGATTACACCTTCCTTGATGCTTTGAATTATGGCATGCCACCTGCAGGCGGCATTGGATTAGGCGTTGACCGTTTCTGTATGCTTATGGCGGAAGAAGACACGATTCGTGAAGTTTTGCTCTTCCCAACTATGAAGAACGTCGATAAATAAAAATAGCAAAAATTAAAGGGCGATTTACAATTGCTCTTTTTTTGATACGTATATTAAAATCCTTGCAAAAATGAATGATAATTTTAATTAATGTGATGAAATAGAGAGCATTAGTTTGGAAAATTGATAAGTTTTTTAGAAAAAATTTCCCCCTATGTCTATTTAGTAACGAGGTGGAGGCGAGACCCTTCCTAGGAAGCCTTAGCCAAATTCCTTTCCACTTGCCTCCTCCTTATGTTTTTATGGGCCTAATAAATTTCTAGTCTTAATTCTGTGACCAACCATAAAAATATTGTTTTACCCAATTGCTCATAATATAATTATGAACTGCCTTAAGGAAGGATTAAGGCATACACACTCTTATGGCCACACGAATAGATGTGGTCCAGAGTCCGAAATTAGGAGGTGCAACTATGAAGAAATACGAGATCATGTACATCCTTAAAGCTGACCTTGAAGAGGCCGCTCGTAAGGAAGAGATCAGTAAGCTCCAAGGTATCCTTGAAGGATTAAACTCCAAGGTTACCGATACCAAAGAATGGGGCGTCAGAGACTTCGCCTATCCAATCAAAAAGCAAACCAAAGGCTACTACGTTATCATTAAAGTTAACGCCGATGCCGCTGCGCTTGCTGAGTTTGATCGTTTAGCGAAACTCGATAACAGCGTCATTCGTCATTTGGTCACTGTTGATCAAGACTAAGAAACGATTAACGGAGGTCAAAATTTATGCTTAATCGAATTATAATGGTTGGACGTTTAACCCGTGACCCAGAGTTACGGAGAACCGCATCAGGCTTATCAGTCGCATCCTTCACGATTGCCTGTGATGATTCCCGCAAAGGACCTAATGGCGAAAAGCAAACAGTGTTCATGAATTGCTCTAGCTTCGGTCAACAAGCGGATTTCGTCAGCAAATACGCAAGAAAGGGAAACCTTGTCGCTATTTCCGGTCGTCTTACCCAAAGAAAGTATGTTCGCAAAGCCGATAACGTTCAAATGACCGCTACCGACATTGTCTGCGATGATTTCCAATTGCTTGAGTCCAAAGGCAGCAATGCCGCTAATGACAACGGAGGCTTTGTCTCCGATACAAATAGCAGCGCCGCCTCATCAAACGAAACTTCCTCAAGCGGAGATTTGGATTCGATTGATGTCGTTGACGACGACTTGCCGTTCTAACGTAACAATATGAAAGGAATTTGGAGCAATGGCTTATAAAAAAATGAGACCTAGAAAAAAGGTCTGCTACTTCAAAAAGAACCACATCAAGCACATCGATTACAAGGATGTCGAACTCCTTCAGAAATTTGTCAATCCTGACGGAAAAATCGCCCCTCGTAGTGCCACTGGTACCTGTGCGAAGTATCAAAGAGAGCTTGCCCGTGCTATCAAGAACGCCCGATTCATGGGTCTTCTTCCAGAAGCTGGACAAAAATAAAAACCGTATCTCGAATTGAGGCCAATCAATCTGGCCTCTTTTTTGTTCTTTTATAGTCTTATTGAGACTATAATATTTCTATTATGACAAAGACTTTGAAACATTTGCGCGTATTGATTCTCAGCCTCACGATTGTTGAAACCGCGATCATGGCTGTCATTTTGCTTTTTTATTCATTTGACTGGTTCTCCTTCAGAAGCTATGTTCCAGCCGGATATTTCATGATTGCTGCGGCCGCTGCCATTGTCCTTGATTTGCTTTTATATTGGTTTTCAATCATCAAAATCAGCCGCATTCGTCAAAAGACTGACGTTGAAGCAGCCTCTTTGATTGGCGCCGATATTCAAGAAGCCTATGATTTCGGCCTTATTGGCTTAGTCGTTGTCGATGAAAACGGAATTGTCATGTGGAGCAATTCCTTGTTCAGAGAAAGAAATATCGAACTCATTGACATGGATATTTTTTCCTGGATCCCGTCTTTGAAGGAACTTGTCAATGCGCCAATCAATAAAGTCTTGCACAACGTTGAGATCAAAGGGGCAAATTTTGATGTCAAATATTTAAATGAGCCTCGCTTATTCATTTTCAAAGACACCACGAAATATGACAATATCGTCAATTATTCCAAAGAGCAGGCATTGGCTTTGGGCATCATTATGCTTGATAACTTCAACGATGTCGCTTCCGAGACTGACGAAGCTGCTGATATGGTTAATAAAGTTCGTAATATCATTATCGATTATTTTCGTGGTTTCGGCGTCTTGTTGAGACGTGTCCGCAACGACACTTATTTTGCGGTTTGCAATTATGCCTCGCTAGCGAAGTTAGAAAGCGATGGCTTCAGCGTTCTTGAGAAAGTTCGCTTGGCGGAGAAAGATGAAGAAAACCCCTTGACCTTGTCTTTGGGTTTTGCCCATGACTTCCCTGATGTCTCAAAACTCAACGAAATGGCAACAAGCGCCGTTGATGTCGCGTTATCTAGAGGTGGCGATCAAGCGGTTGTAAACCAATACGGCAAAGAATTAAAGTTTTTCGGTGGCAAAACCGCCGCATTTGAAACCACTAGCAAAGTTAAGGTCCGCTCTATTGCCGACTCCTTGATTTCTTTGATCAAGAGTTCCTCTAATGTCTATATCATGGGCCACACCGACATGGACATGGATGCTTTAGGCTCTTGTTTAGGGGTTATGGCTATTTGCGATTATTGCAAAAAACGCTCCAGAATCATCTACAACCCAAAACAAGCAGAAAAGAAAACGCGTACTGCTTTCCAAGAAACGTTTAGAAAAGAGAGACTTGATAAGATGACGATCTCTCCAGATGATGCGGTAGCGGAAATCAAAAACTCTTCCTTAGTGGTGGTTACCGATGTCTCTGTTCCAAAAATCACAATGTGCCCAAAAATCTTAGAGAAGGCCCAAAAAGTTATTGTTATCGATCATCATAGAAGAAGCAATGAATTCATTGATAAGCCAGTGCTTGCTTACATTGAGCCAAGCGCTTCAAGCGCCTCTGAACTTCTCGCGATGATGTGCCGCTATGCCTCAGCGAACCCACGCATTGAAGTTCCACAAGAATTCGCCACATTTATGCTTTCTGGCGTGTTCCTAGATTCTAATTACTTTAAATCGAAAGGAACGGGTATGAGAACTTTTGAGGCCGCGGAAATCTTAAAGAACTATGGTGCGGACAACGGCAAGGCCGATGACTATCTCAAAGACGAATATGAGGAATTTGTCTTGGTTAATAAGATTTTATCGACTATCCAAAGCCCAAGCTATGGAATTGTTTATGCGACAGCCGAAGAAGATGATCTCATCGAATCGGTCACTATCTCAAAAGTTGCAAATCGCTTATTGCAATTGAAACGCACCAATGCTTGCTTTGTTATTGGACGCGTTGATGATAAAACGATCAAATTGAGCGCTAGAAGCGATGGAACAATCAATGTCCAGCTTCTTTGTGAGAAGATGGGCGGAGGCGGACACTTCGCTATGGCCGCAGCCGTCTTCCCAAATTCCACAATCGAAAAGGTAGTCGAAAAATTAAACGATACCTTAAATGACTATTTAGAAGCCGCGAGAAACAGCATTAATTCAGAAGGAGATAAATAAATATGAAAGTTATTTTGCTAAAAGATGACCGTTTAGGGAAAAAAGGCGCAACCGTCAATGTTTCTGATGGTTATGCCGCAAACTATTTAATTCCAAGAGGCATTGCTGTCATTAGCACTGCCAACACTCAAAAGACCCTTCAAAGACAAAACGCCAATGAGGAAGCTAGGCAAAAAGCTTTGAAAGAAGAAGCAGAAAAGGTCGCTGAGCGTTTGGAACATATCAACGTCGAATTTAAGGTCAAGCCTGGAAGCGATGGCAGAATGTTTGGCACCATCTCCACTAAAGAAATCGAAGCGGGATTAAAAGAACAATGGGGCATTGAAATCGATAAACGCAAATTCATCGACAAATATCCTGCCAATGCCTTTGGCTACACCCGTTTAAAAATCCAACTTTACAAAGGGCTTGCCGGTGAAGTAATTGGCACTGTCAATGTCCATATCAGCGAGGATAAATAATGGCAGACAAAATAGTGTTGCCTTTCAACGTTGAGGCTGAGCGAACTGTTTTAGGTTCAATGCTTTTGACTTCTAGCGCCGCCTCAATTGCCTTAAGCTCTTTAAGCGAGGAATCTTTTTATGATTCTCGAAATCAGATTGTCTTTCGCGCAATGAAAGCTTTAGCGGACTCTTTCACCGCGATCGACGTCAACACTCTTCATAACGAATTGAAGTTAATGAAAGAAGACAAAGAAGTCAATTCCCCTGACTATATCATTGAACTAATCGATGGCGTCATTAACCCAAATAATGTCGACCATTATGTCAATATTGTTCGTGATCAAGCTGTTTTGCGTAATTTTTTGATTAGGATTGAAAAGGCTAAGAAGGATTATGCTGAAGGCGAAATCGAGAATGTCGCGGATTACTTGACCTTTACGATGAATGAACTCGATAAGATTGCTTCTTCTCGTTCGGTTGGAAATTTTCGCACTGCCAAAGAAGTCTCGGAATCCGTTAGAAATAAGATTAAGCTTGAATCAAATAGAGAAAACAAAAAGCTTACGGGCGTCGACACAGGCTACTCTTATTTAAACGATATCACTCATGGTTGGCAACCTGAGACTTTGAATGTCATTGCTGCTCGTCCTTCCGTCGGTAAGACTGCTTTTGCTTTGAATTTAGCCTTCAACGCGGCGAAACATTCTGAAAAGACTGTCGCCTTCTTTTCTTGTGAAATGTCTTCTGAATCAGTCGAACAACGTTTGGCCAGTTGTCGCTCAACGATTCCTTTAGGGAAAATTCAAACTGGGGATTTGAGTGGCAAAGAAATGGCTATGGTCAATAACGGCCTTGATGAAATTGGGGATCTTAAGCTGTTTTTTGACGACACCCCGAATGCTGACTTAGGGGATATTGTCACCAAAAGTCGTAAATTAGCCCAACAGCACCCCGACCTTTGCGCGATCTTTATCGATTATTTGAATATCATTTCGGTTAAATCCTCAAAATACGATTCTCGTAGCTTGGAAATTGCCCAAATCACAAAAACATTAAAAGAACTTGCCCGTTCTTTGAAAATCCCGGTTATCGTTTTGGCGCAGCTCAACCGTGATGTCGATAAAAGCGATTCCAAAGTTCCAAGCATGGCTAACCTTAAGGAATCTGGATCCATTGAGCAAGACGCCGATGTCATCTTATTGCTTTATCGTAAAGACTATTACAAGGATTTAGGACAAACCGTTAAGCCCAAAGGACCTGCCAATAGTGAATTCAGCCGTAATCTTGAAGCAAATGTCCAGAATGCCAAAAACAATGGCAAGGACGAGAATTCTGTTTCGGTAGTTAATATCTCTATTGCTAAAAACAGAAACGGCAAAACCGGTGAAGTCATCCTTCTTTTCTCTAAGGGAATCCAAAGATTTGACACTCCAAAGCTTGAACAAATGCAAAATCTAAGCGGAAGTCAAAACGACAATTCCATCTCTATCAATCCAGGTGAATAATGCTTAAATTTTTAAATATAGCCTCTGGCTCCAAGGGGAACGCCACCTTGATATATGATGAATCAACCCTTTTTATGATTGATATGGGCGTTAGCTTAAAAAATCTCTTAGAAGGGTTAGATAAAATCAATCGGCACATTGAAAATATCGAAGGCGCTTTTATTACTCATGAACATATTGATCACATTAAAGGCGTAGATTTTTTGCTTAGTCGGAATATTCCCGTTTTCACTAGCAAAGATACTCCCTTAGACGAAAGTGAGCATTTCGATGTTACGGAAGAATTTCATTTAGGGGATTTCTATATTAAGTCTTTCCATTCGTCTCATGACGCCGCAGATCCCGTTGGCTATATAATCAGGCACAAAGATGAATCATTGCTATATTTGACCGACACGGGCGAAATAAGCGAAACGAATCTTCTTTTGATGAAAAATTGCACTTATTACATAATTGAATCGAATCATGATTTGATGATGCTTATGAAAAGTTCCAGACCAATGGCCCTAAAAGAAAGAATTCATTCCGATCATGGCCATTTGTCCAATAGCGAGTCTGCGCATTACCTTGCCTCCGTCATTGGTGAAAACACCAAAGGGATTTATCTTGCCCATATATCAGAGGAATGCAATACGCCTTCTTTAGCAATTAATACGTATCGCAAATATCTAAGCGAAACCGGGGTAGATTTATCGAAATTGCGTATTTTTGCTTTGAAACAGCATGAAATGACTTTTGGAGGAGACGATGAAGATTAGAATCTTTTCAATCGGAAAACTTAAAGACTCGTATTTGAGAGAAGCCTCAAACGATTTTTCTAAGCGTCTTTCCAAATATGTGACTTTAGAGATTGAAGAATTTCCTGACTACGCCACGAAAGAAAATCCCTCAGCTAAGGAAAAAGAAGACATAAAAGAAAAAGAAGCCAAAAACGTTCTAGCAAAAATAAAACCTAGAGATTACGTCATCTTGCTTGATTTAGGAGGGGAACAATTTAGTTCCGAAGTGCTTTCTGAAAAACTTGAGAAGTGGTTTGAAATTGGTGGGGCGGAAATCACTTTTGTCATTGGAGGCTCTTCTGGATTAAGCAAATCTTTAAAGAAAAGAGGCAATGCCGTTTTAACTTTATCGGAATTGACCTTCACCCATGGTTTTACACGCATCATCTTGCTTGAGCAGCTTTATCGTTCATTTAAAATTATCCATCATGAGCCTTATAACAAGTAGAAGACATAATTTACGGATAAAGACGCCTTGAATAAATATTACAAAAAGAAAATTTCGTCAAAGATGGTCGCTTTATTGTTGACTCCTTCGATTAAAATAAGGGAATCTAGAAACTCTTTAAAATTGCTCATTATGCTTATCTAGGCTAAACGGACAAAAGCGATACCATTTTATTTGCTAATCCGTCACTTCGGTGGAAGAGCAAACTCTCACGGATGCCGTTATAACCGCTTTGCTTCACGAGGTGATCGAAGATGCTCAAATCGCTTTGAATGATTTTTGAGAAAATGGGTCAATGATGCCATCCTAAAGGTCATTGATCTGCTTTCCCACTGGAAGAAAGATTATTATTTCAAGACTTTTGACTTTATGTTTCTTTTCTAAATTTGCCTTTAGATCATTGGAATGTAAATTTAGGTTATCTGGAAACCTCGCTATTATCTTCTGATTGTGGGAGGCAACCGGGCTTAACCGGCGTCAATATGGGCATTCGCGCGGCCTTACCTTTGCTTGGCGTAGACGATGTAGAGATCAACTTTTCGCCTTGATGAATTTGATATGGTATTCAGCTAATCCTCCTTGATATCGTATTCGTTGATGCGTTGTTT
>CAVAYV010000016.1:0-26400 GCA_963593015.1 bacterium
GTAACATCCTTTATAGTGACCTCACTATCGGGATTCGATTTCTTTAAAACATCCGCTAAAAAAGACCTTTCCTCTTCGCCAAAAGGAACATAGTCTTTTTTCAGATTAGTAAAGTCTCCGGTTAAAATAGTCACATTAAGCGCTTCTTTGCAAACTTTGCTCGCGCTAAGCAAGGAAATTAAAATTCCATCAAGCATGGATTTGTTTCCGGAATAAACAAGATTAATCATAAGATCTATGACTATTGTAGTTGCTTCTTCTCATTTTTGCAAAATGTTCGCTTTGACTAAAATAATAAAAAGGTTAAACTCTAAATATGACACAGGAAGACATGATTAAGGTCGTGGCTAGCAATTTGACGACTTTAAGAAAGAAAAAAGGGTTGACTCAATTCGAGCTAGCCGAACAAATGAATTATAGCGATAAATCAGTTTCCAAATGGGAAAGAGGCGAAGGATTGCCAGATTTAGCGACATTGCAAGCGCTTGCCGATTTTTATGATGTGACCTTAGATTACTTAACTCATGAAATAAACGAGGAGTCAAAGCAATATGAGAAAAGCCATGATGATATTGATAGAAGAAACAAAATCATCATCTGCGCATTGTGGATATTAGGCGTTTTGACAATTGCCTCAGTCGCCGCCGGAGCGTTATTGCTTTTGGATGAAAAAGCCAGCGCCCCATATTGGATTGCTTTTATTTGGTCCTTGCCAGGTATATTTTTGGTTTTGGTTTTATTCACTTATAAAAACAAAAGCAAGGTTCATTGTCTTGCTTATCAAATTACCTTCATATGGTCATTGCTATTAGCCATATATTTAGAAATGGTCATTCACGTGAGCGAAGGTTATAACCTTGCATTCGTCTTTGTAATTGGAATTCCTATCACCTTTATCTTGGTATTAAGGAACCATTTTTCAAAATAACCCCGCAAAAGCAAGGTTATTTTTTATTTTTATTAGTTGTTAAGGCAAATACGATTTCCTGGTCGATAATGCTTTTTGCATAGCAAACCGCAGGATCATTTGGAAGGTGATAGACATTCTTCATATTTCTTTCAATGAATCCGTGCTCTTCATAGCTAGTGTAGAGACGAACATCGACTTCGGCTTCTTCAAGCATTTTAGCAAAGCGAATCGCATCTTCTGTGATTCTATCTTTTTCGCAAGCGACGATATAGGTGCTTGGGAAATGACGCAACAAAGCGCGATTTGCATAAACAGGCGATAACAAAGGGTCTGACCTAATGGCCTTATTCGGCGCATAAAGTCTAAGCCAATCTTCCATTTGCTCATCGCTCCAAGAATGTTCGGCAGATGGTCTATCTTTTGGCGCGATCGTTAAATCAAGCAATGGATAATTCAAAACAAGAGCGTCTGGAAGCCTCTTCCCTTCTTTGATCCATTTCAAAACCAAAGACGTCGCAAGATTGGCGCCGCTGCTATGTCCGACGATAATGATTCGAGACATAGGATGATCGAATAAGAAGGCGTTGATTTGACGATCGATTTCTAGCGTTTGAACAGGATAGCCCCATTTTGAGGAACTAGAATGATCAACGTTTAAGACACTCGTGCAATACGTTTGAGAGATATATTTGCATAATTCATCGTCATCGGCTGGGTGTTTAAAAGCGAATCCGCCTCCATGAACATCAATTATCAAAGTATCATTCCCAGGGTAATAAAAACTCGTTAAATGGGGGGCTGAGGAAAGCAAATTAATTTTCTTGCCCCAAGTATTCAAAGTATCGACGGTTTTACGGTAACCTTCGTCAGAACGTTTCGCTGTTGCGTAAGTGGAATCAAAATCAATGCTCATAATTAAATATTATACTTATTTTTTCTTCTTTTTGGCAAAATAACACTTTTTGTTTAGCTTTATGAGATTCCTAACGAAAAATAGACGAGTTGCCTCGTCTATTTTCTAGTTTTCCTTTTTTATGGTGATGTTGCCGTCTTTGACATCAACCAAATATGTGTCGGTAGTGTTAATCTCGCCCTTCACAATAGATGTTGCAATGACAGTCTCCACATTATCTTGGATATAACGTTTTAGCGGCCTAGCGCCAAAGGATGGTGAATAGGCTTCGTCTAAGATGAATCTCTTCAGCTCTTCCGAGAAATGGAAATTATAGAATTGCTCTTTTAAGCGATCATTAAGCTCATTGAGCATCTTATTGACGATTTGGTATTGAACGTCTTTATCAAGCGGATTGAAGTAAACGATTTCATCGATACGATTCAAGAACTCAGGCTTGAAGGTATGGTTCAGTAATTCTGTGACCGGCTCTTTTTTGCCTTCAAGGATATACTCGCTTCCTAAATTACTGGTCATAATGATGATGGTGTTTTTGAAATCAATCAAGCGCCCTTGGGAATCCGTAAGCCTTCCATCGTCTAAGACTTGGAGAAGGAGGTTCAAAACTTCGGGATTCGCTTTTTCAACTTCATCGAACAGGACCACGGAATATGGGTTACGTCTGACTTTCTCAGTCAATTGGCCACCTTCTTCATAGCCAACATATCCTGGAGGCGCGCCGATAAGGCGGGAAACGCTGTATTTCTCCATATACTCGCTCATGTCGATTCGAATAATATTATTCTCATTGTCAAATAGAGCTTCTGCTAAGGCTCTGGCTACCTCTGTCTTTCCTACGCCAGTCGGACCTAAGAACAAGAATGAGCCGATTGGCCTATTTGGGTTTTTAATGCCCGCTCTTTGTCTTAAGATGGCATTAGAGACAAGTTTGATAGCCTCACTTTGACCAATGACGCGCTTGGTCAATGTTTTATCAAGATCGAGAACTTTCTCGCGATCGCCTTTTTGAATGCGGGAGACAGGGATTCCTGTAATCTTTGCGACGATTTTGCTGATCGATTCTTCATCAACAACTTCGTCTACGAGCTTTTCGCCGTTTTTGCTCTTGCTCTCTAACTCCGTTAAGCGTTTTTCCATTTCAGGGATGGTTTTATATTGCAAAAGAGAGGCTTTTTCATATTCGCCATTGCCAAAGTAAGTGGTCAAATCAAAACGGGCTTTTTCCAATTTCCCCTTTAATTCCTTGGCTTCTTTGATGTTATTTTTCTCAATTTCCCACTCTGAGGTCAAAGTGTCTTTTTTCTCATAAAGCTCATTAAGCTCTTTTTGGGCTTCTTCTAGACGTTTCTTGCTAGATTCGTCTTTTTCTTTGCTTAAGGCGACTTTTTCCACTTCTAGGGAACGGATTTTTCTTAGTAAATCGTCAAGCTCGCTTGGCATCGATTCAATTTCAACTTTGATGTTGGCACAAGCTTCATCAACCAAATCGATGGCCTTGTCAGGCAAAAAACGATTAGTGATATAACGATTGGATAAAGTTGCTGCTGCCACTAAAGCCCCATCGGTTATTTTGACGCCATGATAAGATTCGAAACGCTCTTTCAAACCTCTCAAAATAGTCATCGTGTCAGTGACGGTTGGTTCATTAACCATAACGGTTTGGAAACGGCGCTCCAAAGCACGATCCTTTTCAATATATTCGCGATATTCATTTAAAGTAGTCGCGCCAATGCAATCGATTTCTCCTCTCGCAAGCATTGGTTTAAGCATATTTGAGGCGTCTAGCGCCCCATCGCTTCTTCCAGCGCCGACGATAAGATGGATCTCATCGATGAAAAGAATGATCTTCCCATCACTATTTTTGATCTTATTCAGAACGGCTTTAAGACGTTCCTCGAATTCGCCACGATATTTAGCGCCAGCGACCAAGGCGCCCATATCAAGCTCATAAATCTCTTTGTCCTTTAAGGTATTAGGGACATCGTTTTTCACGATTCGCTCCGCTAGTCCTTCAATTATGGCTGTTTTACCAACGCCAGGTTCACCTAATAAAATGACATTGTTTTTGGTTTTTCGAGCCAATATCGTCACGACTTTGCGAATTTCTTCATCTCTCCCGATAACAGGGTCGATTTTGCCTTTTTTGACTTCTTCATTAATATTTCTTCCGAATTTCTCAAGAACGTTTTCATCGTTCTCATAATCCGGCACTTGCTGCATTTGCATAAGGTTGTACTCCTTTCTCTTCCTAAGAAGACAATAACATTATAATGATGTTTTTAGCACTCGCAAGGTTAGAGTGCTAGTTTTTTGTCGAACATAAAAAAGCAGTCTTACGACTGCCGATTATGTTATTTCTGGTTATTTTTGATATTTTCTTACTTCTTCGATAATGTAATCCGCCAAAGCGTCCATCCCTTCGCCGGTTTTGGCGCTGACAGGGAAGAAAGCGGCATTTGGATTTAAGGCGAGAATTCTCTTTTTTGCCGTTTCAACATCGAAATCAAAGACGCATTTTGTGTCCATCTTCGTGAAGATAAAGCATTGTCCAACCGTAAACATCAGAGGATATTTAAGGGGCTTATCATCGCCTTCCGGAATGCTTAAGATAGTCATATTAAGGCTTGCACCGGTGTCAAACTCCGCAGGGCAAACAAGATTGCCGACATTTTCAAGAATCAATAAGTCCAAATCATCGATTCCAATCGCATGAACTCCTTCGGTAGTCATTTTGGCATCGAGATGGCACTCGCCACAAGTATGCAGCTGAATAGCTTTAACGCCTGTTTCTTTTTCAATGGTCAAAGTATCGACAACCGCATCCATATCAGCTTCCATAACGCCAATGCGAAGTTTGTCTTTCAAGCGATTGATCAATGAGACAAGTAAGGTTGTTTTGCCAGAGCCTGGGCTAGACATGAGATTGATCAAATAAACTTTTTTCTCTTTCAATTCTTTACGAAGCAATTCCGCACGGGCGTTATTATTCGCAAAGACACTTTGTTTTACTTGAATGACTCTAACTTCTTTTTCCATATATGCTCCTTAATTTCTAATAACTAACGAGATAACTTTAACATAAAACTGTTAAATTGCCTCTTTCATAATATTATCTTAGAATTCATTACTCAAAAAATCCCGAAAAATAAACTATTCAAAATCGTTTATCTTTGCAAAAACCAATTATTTTTATTCAAATTGTTTTTTGACTTCTTCAAGATATTCTCTGATTTTTAGTTTTTGTGGGCAAATTCTTTCACAAGCTCCGCATTTGATGCAAGCGCTCGCGGGAGAGGAACCTTTTTCCAAAGTCTCTTTATATTCCCCAAGAATTGACCATATGTTCTCTAATTTCTTTCTCCGATTGGAAAGTCTGAATAAATCGGGGATAGCGATATGTTTTGGGCAAGATGGGACGCAATATCTGCAACCAGTACAGCCAATCAAAGGTTGATTGGATAAATAATCAGCTACTTTCTTTATAGCTTTGATCTCTTTTTCGCTTAATGGAACAAATGGGACGCAATTATTAAGATTATCCTCCATTTGAGTAAGATTGCTCATTCCGGATAATACAACGATATTATTATCGAAGTTAAGCGCAAATCTTAAAGCGTAGCTAGCATAACTTTGATTTGCTTCTCCTAATTCTTCTTTGAGAATTTTTATCGCATCTTCAGAGAGATTGGCGAGTTCTCCACCTTTAATCGGTTCCATCACAATAACTGGCTTATGGTGTTTTAAGCAAACATCATAGCAGCCTTTTGATTGCACGTTCGGATTATCGTAATCCAAATAATTGAACTGCAATTGGACCACTTCCACCTCTGGATGGTCAGTCAAGATTTTGTCTAAGAATTCAGGGGTATCATGGAAAGAAATGCCTAAGTGTTTTATCTTGCCAAGTTTTTTAAGTTCCACTCCTTTTTCATAGGCATGGCATCTTTGGTATTGTTCATAGTTTTTCTCACTTTGGGCGTGCATTAATAAAAAGTCAAAGTAATCAACGCCGCATGCTGTAAGCTCGCTTTCGATCATCGGGATTATCTCTTCCTCTTTTGTAAAAGTGCGGCTAGACAATTTATCTGTCAGAACAAAGCTTTCACGAGGATAACGTTCGCTTAGCGCTTCTTTTATCGCGAGCTCGCTTTTGCCGTATATATAAACGTGGGCAGTATCAAAATAATTGCATCCAGCGCCAAGAGCCAAATCCACCATCTTCTTGAACTCTTCCATATCAACATTGCCGTTTTCAAGCAATGGTAATCTCATGCAACCGAAACCAAAACGGTTTTTAATTTCCGGAAATTTAGTATCCATGTTCATTCTCCTTTTGTATTAACCAATAAATAACAACAACTGCTATCAAAATCTTTCCCCCATTCGGCAAAATAGGTATCGCCATATTCTTTGAAACCATTCTTTTTGTAAAAAGAAAACGCTTTTGGATTAGCCTTATAAACGCAAGCGAAAGCGTTCTTATCCTTTTCCATTTTCAAAATCTCTTTCAAAAAACGAGATCCAATCCCTTTGCTTTGAGCGCTAGGGCTAATCATAAAACGTTCAATCATAAAATTGGATTTTCCGTTTAAACATTCGGTTTTTATAAGGATTTCATTATATTTTGCAAGGCTTTTAGATTCCTCGAAAAAATAAGAAAAGACATCATTATCAAGGGCGCAATGGCCAACGAAACTATCGTCTTCAAAATACATGTAAAGGCGTTTGTTCTTAATGTCCGACAAGAAGAAATCTTTGCTTGGATATTCGTCATTCCAAGTGAAATTTCCCTCTTTCTCCATTTGCCTTCTAGTATCAAGATACATGGAGTAAATTGCTTCTAGATCATCCAAAGTCGCTAAACGAAGGTAATTCATGAAAGAAATGATACTCTAAAGGGAAAGAAAAAGACATCTAAGTTAGATAACTTGGATGTCTCTTATATTTATCTCAGTGCCGCTTATTAAATAAGTGTTCTCACTATGACAATGTGGGCAAATCTTCCCATTGGCCACCGTGTCGAATGTCTCTTTGCAATCTTTGCAATAAGATATTCCTTTTAAGATGACAAGATTCAATTTGCATTCTTGCATATATTTAGACTTCTTGATGGCCCAAGAATAGACATCTTCGAAGTAACTAGGAACCACTCCAGACACCTCCCCTACTTCTAAGGTAAGAGAGGTGATTTTGGAGACTTTATTTTCTTCAGCGACTTTTTCCGCTTCTTCAATGACGTAGAAGACTATTCCAAGCTCATGCATTTGGATCTACGGCGTTACCAATGTATTTGCTTTGGCCTTTATGAGCCTTTTTGTAGGCTTTTCTCTTCTTGCGCATCATCTTAGCTTCTTTGGAGCAGCTATGGGCAACGATCTTCGCGCCACGTTTGATGGCATGTTTAAGCAAAGGTCCGACTTTGTCTTCGGCAGCGACCATCTTGGTCATCTCTGGATGATCACGGTATAAGTGGATGGCGTCGAATTTGCAACGAGTGGTGCAAACGCCGCATCCAATGCACTTATGAGGATCAACAACAGAAGCGCCGCAGCTTAAGCAACGTCCGGTCTCAATCTTAACTTGAGCTTCAGTCAAGGTCAAATGAGCATCGCGGAAGCTCTTCTTGGTGTCGATAGAAGTATCGATTGGCTCTTCTTGACGGCCAGCATGGTCATAATCTGGAAGAGAGATATCATTCTTATCGAGTGGGATAAAGTGACGACGGTTCAAACCAATGGTTGGTGAAGCATGCCATTGAGATTGAGCGTGACGATTCAAGGAATCGGCAACAGCGTGTCCGGCCGCAATCGCGTCGATGACGAATTTTGGTCCGGTATAGACATCACCGCCAACGAAGATATCTGGATCAGCGGTCTGATAGGTGAGCTTATCGGCGATTGGGTAATTGCCATGCCAGAAGGTAACACCGGTTCCCTCTAATAATTTGCCCCATTCAATGGCTTGTCCAATGGCGAAGATGATTCTATCCGCTTCGACAGTGACGGTGTCATTTTCATCATATAATGGGGAGAATCTCTTGGTCTCAGGATCGATGGTGCGGGTGCACTTTTTCAAAACGATGCCTTTGACATGACCATTATCATCGACAAGGACTTCTTTTGGACCCCAAGAGTTGTTGATGGAGATGTTCTCTTCTAAGGTTTCGGCGATTTCAACTTTGCTAGCTGGCATTGTATCGCGGCTTTCTAAGCAATACATGCTGACTTCTTTTGCACCGAGTCTTGAAGCGCTTCTTGCGCAGTCAACAGCGACGTTACCGCCACCGATGACAACGACTTTGCCTTCAAATTTATCGTCTTGGTGTTCGTAGCAATGATGCAAATAGTCAACAGCGATATCAGTTCCTGGAGCAGTGTCATTGGCAACGCCTGGACGTCTGCCTCCTTGGCAACCAATCGCGATATAGAAGGCTTTATAGCCTTGTTTCTTTAAATCGGCGATAGTGATGTCTTTGCCAACTTCGACGCCGCATTTGATATCGACGCCAAGAGCCTTGATGATTTCGATTTCGGCATCGATGACGTCTTTTTCAAGCTTATAGGTTGGAATGCCATATCTTAACATACCACCTGGCTTTTCATGCTTTTCAAAGACAGTTGGGCGATAACCCATCTCGGCCAAATAGTAAGCAGCGCTAAGTCCAGCAGGGCCAGCACCGATGATGGCGACCTTCTCATCGAATTCGCCAACGGATTTGGCAACGACTTTGTTTGGAACATAACGGGTTTCAGCATGCAAATCTTGTTCAGCAATGAATTTCTTGACCGCGTCAATTGCGACGGCTTGGTCAACATCGCCACGGGTGCAAGCTTCTTCGCAACGTTTGTTACAGATGCGTCCGCAAACGGCTGGGAATGGATTTTCCTTTTTAATAAGAGCAAGAGCTTCGGTATATTTGCCTTCGTGAGCCTTCTTTAAATAGGCTTGTACTGGAACATGGGCTGGGCAAGCGGCTTTGCATGGGGCACTGCCGGTGGCATAGGTGTTATGCAAACGAGCGGTGTCACGATAGTTCTCATCCCAAGCATAATTTCCCCAAATGTTGTTATCTGGGAGTGGAGCTTGTGGGTAAGTTTGTGGTTTCCCATCTTTCTTGCAAAGTTTTTGACCGAGTTTAACGGCGCCAGCTGGGCAGGATTCAACGCAGTATCCGCAAGCAACGCACTTCTTTGGATCGACTTTTGCGGTATAGGCGCTTCTAGAAAGGTTTGGGGTGTTGAACAAAAGCGAAGTTCTCAAAGCATTGCAAATCTTAACGTCGCAGTTGCAGATGGCGAAGATGTGATCAGAGCCATCGATATTAGTGATTTGGTGGACAAAGCCATTGTCCTCGGCTTTTTGTAAGATTCTCAAGGCTTCAGCCTTATCGATTTTACGTCCTTTGCCGGTTTCAATGACATAGTCAGCCATATCGCCGACTTGGATACACCAGTCATGTGGGTCATCGGCGCAGCCTTCACCGATGGTGGCTCTAGAATAACGGCAAGAGCATAAACCAGCAGTAAGGTGACCATCATATTTGTCAAGCCAGTAGGAGAGACGTTCTAATTTGACGGATTCATTGGAGGCTTTGACTTCCTTTTCGACCGGGATGACATGCATACCAATGCCATCTCCTCCTGGAGGAACCATTTGGGTGATGCCCGCAAGTGGGACGAAAGTCATACGTTCGAAGAAAGAGGCAACGGTTGGGTGAGCATCAACTCTATCAGTGGTGCTATTGAATAACTCGGCGCTTCCTGGAACATAGAATCCGATACGATAGCGGCGGATTCTTGGCTTGTCTAAATCAATTTCGTGATCGTGCTCAGAATCAGAGCTATAGTGATCGCCATAATCGTATTCGAGTAAGCCAATGTCAGCCATGGAATCAACGATTCTCTTAACGTCAGCGGCTTCCTTTTCAGGATTCATTTTGATCAAATCTTCGATTGTGTAGAACTTACGAAGTTTCATCTTGTTGGCGATGTCAGCCATTTCGTCAGTTACGACTTCCTTAAGGCCCCAATATTCAGGATCGTTGCTAGTTAGACCATGAATCTTGTGAGGGATGCAGTCGGTGATTTTTCTGCCGAGCTCTAAAATTTTCTCGTCAGGATTTTGTTCGCCTTCGTGTTTGTTTTTGACGAACTCATACTTCTCAGGCATAGTTTCCTCTTTCCGGTTTCAAAGTGTCTTTCAAAGAGTTCCTATCCACTTTTTGAGAAGGCAAATGAAAACCTTTTTTATTAAACGCGTTAATTATAAAACAAAAAAACTCTAAAATTAAAGATAAATACGAAAATAAGGCGAAAAGTTATTTTCTTAAGAAAATAGTTAAGCATAACTAATTCATTCGATTATTCGCCTATTTTTGAATTTAAAACAGTTCGAAAATTAATTTATAAGAAGGGGAATTAGTTATTTAATTTAATGAATTAATGTTTTTACCAATTTACCAATTTAAATTGTTTCTAAGGAAATAGCGATAAAACCAACGCTTTTTCGGTATTTTTTTAGCGAATTGCCGATTTTCTTCTTAACAAATTTAAATTTTAATAAAATCAACTGAACCGGTTCAAAAGTCTTTGACTAAAAAGAAAACGCCGACAATGTTTATTCCATGTCGGCATTCACTTGATTAAATAAATGTGTTCTAGAAGAAACTATTCTTATCTTTCTAAGAGCGAAATTACTTGCTAGAAGGATTCTCTTTGAACCTTTTAGGATTCTTTTTTCCATATTTGGCGTAATATTCGGCCACCAAAGGATTAATGTCATTTTGGCCTTTTTGATGCTTTTTACGGCTTCTGGCGCATGAGCATTCATCCAAGCTTTCGCCGTTTTTAATCTTTTTAGCATAGTAGAAAAACATAAATACTAAGAAAGATACTACCAAGACGATTGTTAGTATTTCAGTCCAATGCATCATGCTTTTCTCCTATTTATATAAATTTATTATTAAGCGGCAAGAGCGGCTTCTTTTTTCGTCTTGAAGCGATCATAGACGAATAGGCCAACCATAGCGCCGACAAACACTGGCAAAGTGATCGCAAGAGTCCAAGTGTAGTCGATGGTAATGTAAGTTAAAGCACCCATAACATAGCTTACGGCAAGCCAGAACAAGACGGTGTACCAGAAGCTCTTACGGTTAGCAAGCTCGCCTTTGGCGGTAGCGACAGAAGCAAAGCAAGGAATCGTCAAAAGGTTGAAGACTGCAAAGGCAACGGTAGCGCCATTGGTTAAGTTGCAAGATTTGACGATGCCGGCAAATCCATCGACCCCCAAAGCCTCGGAAAGGGTCGCGGCGACCGCGGTCACGTTTTCCTTGGCGATGATGCCTTGGATAGAAGCTACGGATAATGTCCAGCCGTTTTCGCCAGCCTGGACGCCAAAACCAAGAGGAGTGAAAATAGGCTGAATGATTTGCCCAATGTGCATAAGGATAGAGCCAGATCCGTTTTCTTCGACCATTTGCCAATTTGGTTGGAAATTAGCCAAGAACCAAACAACGATGGTACTTAACAAAATGATGGTGAAGGCTTTTTTGATAAAGTGCTTGCCTTTATCCCAAACGTGAATTGCCAAAGCCTTTAATTGTGGTCGATGATAGGTAGGGAGTTCCATGATGAAGGGAGGAACTTTCTCACGTTGCGTGGTCTTATTCATGATGATGACTGCGAAGATCGCCACAACAAAACCGATCATATACATCGCAAAGGTGAATAAGCCAGCGTCAATAGAAACAGCAGAAGCGACCGCCGCGCCGACGATTCCGACGAACTCGGCTTTCGCGCCACATGTGAAGAAAGGAATGACACGAATGGTCTTTGTTCTTTCCTTGTCACTAGCAAGGGTGCGGGTATTAATCATCGCTGGAACGCCACATCCAATACCCATGATCATTGGAATGAAAGCACGCCCTGAAACGCCGAATTTACGGAAGAGGCGATCAAGCATAAAAGCAACACGGGCCATATAGCCGCTGTCTTCCATAATGGCGAAGAATGCAAATAAGAGCATAATCTGCGGAACGAATCCTAAGACAGCGCAAACACCGGCACACACGCCATTATAGAGGAATCCGATAACCCATTCTGGCGCGTTCCAAGTGATGAGCAATTGTTTGATCCCTAAAGCGATGCAGCCCAAAATGCCAGTCTCGTGGTCGCCAGCAAGAACATGGAAGAATTCACCAATGGAGTTGATGCCGTCACTTGTATAGAAGAGCCCTGCGAATGGTCGCACTTCCTCTCCGCCGATTTGGAAGCTGATTGCTCCCAAATATCCTTCGCCGAAGTCGACACCCATCTTTCCTAAATAGAATAAGTCGCTAGAGAAGGTGATATGGAAGACTAAGAAAAGAGCCACCACCAAAATCAATAAGCCAAAGACTTTGTGAGTTAAGACTTTGTCGATCTTGTCAGACAAAGTTAATTTATCTTTCTCGCTTTTGACTTTTCCCGTAACGATTTTCTCGCAAAGCGGGGTCAAATAAGAATAACGGGCGTCTGCGATATCCGCTTCATAGTCAGAGCTTTCGTCTTTGACTAAGTTAGTGACTTTCACATATTCCTCTTTATGCTCATTAGACTCGATTTCATCTTTTTCTAGCGCTTTAATAGCGTGGAATAACGGACTTGCGATTCCAGTTTCAGCATAAATTTTTTCAGCATCTTGAATTTTGCCTAACGTGACAACGCTTTTGCCTTTGCGACCATTATCGGCGCATTCAAGAGCGGCCTTCATCAATTCAGGAAGCCCTTTTTCGCGAAGCGCGCTTATTGGAACCACTGGAACTCCAAAGGCTTTTTCCAAAGCTTTGTAATCAATTTTCTGGCCAAGTTCCTCTAAGGCGTCAATCATGTTTACGGCAATAACGACGGGCACATCCATCTCAAGGATTTGAGTGGTCATATAAAGGTTCCGCTCTAAATTAGTCCCATCGATGACGTTAATGACGACATCCGGTTTTTCATTAAGGATGTAATTACGAGAAATCACTTCTTCTGGAGTGTATGGCGAAAGGGAATAAATGCCAGGCAGATCAACAATCGACACTTTGTCTTTTTTGCTTTTGCTGATATATGTTCCTTCACGCTTTTCAACCGTTACTCCAGGCCAGTTTCCGACATAGGCGGTGCTTCCAGTCAAGGAGTTGAATAATGTGGTTTTGCCGCAGTTTGGGTTACCCGCCAAAGCGGCTTTGATGATTTTTTCTCCCATTTTTCTTCCCCCTACTTCTTCGAAGCTGGAAGTTCTTTGATTTTGATGATCACGAATTCCGCCTCGCTATGACGCAATGTCAATTCATACCCTCTGAGGGTAATTTCGATTGGATCTCCCAAAGGAGCGCGTTTTCTAACGAATACCTCTGCTCCTGGAGTTAATCCCATATCGAATAAGCGGTGGCGGATTTTACCTTCGCCATTGACCTTGGTTATGGTCCCGCTAGTGCCAATTCCCACGATGTCTAAACTAGTTTCATCGCCAACGTGAATCACCGGCTGAGTTTCTTTTAATTCTTCTCCCATGGCTAAATTCCTTTCTTATTTATTAACCGACGAGGATTGTTTTCGCCACATCACGGTTTAAGGCTAATCTTGAAGAACACACTTCAATCACCGTGCCTGTTGCGCCTTGGCTGATGATGGTAATTTCGCGGTCGCGAACAATGCCAAGAGATTTGAGATGGGCTTTTACTTTCTCATCTCCACCGACGTTCCTGATTTTGAATGTTTGACCTAAAGGCGCTAATGATAATGGCATAACAATAATCTCCAGTTAGTTTTGTCTAACCGGAGATATATTAGTCATATCTAACCGCAAGGTCAAGGAAATATATTAGTAATTACTAACTTGTAAAATAAAATAAGAAAAAATCCTCTTTCATAGTACTTTTAGAAGAAAAGGAATTTCTTTTTCTCGTAAGGTTTGCTTTCAACACGAAGAACTTTGTAACCACCATTTTCGATTTTGGTAACGGCCATATTTTCGTCTTCATCATCACGAACAACAAAGCTCGCTTCCCCTTTCGCGGCGCTTGCCTTAACCTTTTTAGCAGAAGGCAAGCTCTTCCGAATTTCATCGCAGATATGCGACTCACACATCGAACATTTCATCCCATCGATCTCTAAACAAACTAATTTCATTATCTTCTCCTAGTTAGTTAATTCTAACTTAAACAAAAAAATCATGTTTTTCAAGAGATAAACAATGTTTTGGGGAGCTAACCCAAACTAAAAAGATTAGGTAAGTCGAAATATAAAATTGCCCTTTTCTTCTTTTTTTGCCTGTCGTATTTTCTTGTTTTGGTTTGGCATTAAGTTGGTTAATACGCCAATCAAATAATGGATGATAGGATAAATGATAGGATAAACGAGATTGATAAAGCGATGGTGAAGAGAATCCGTGACAATAAATACATAACAATCCCGGAACTATCAATCCAAATCAATAAATCAGTTCCTCCGACACAAAGACATGTAAATAATCTAATTAATGAAGGGATTATCAAAAGGGTAGGCTCAAGGAAAACCGACTATTAGGAAGTGATAAATAACAAAAAGTCAGCATATATTCATTGCTGGCTTTTTAAAATCAAAGCAAAACTGCATCTCTTTTCAATTATTTAAGCAAATTATTGTTGTCAAAATAATCTATTTTCATCGCACGACGAACATCTTTCAAAGTGGAGGCGGCGACTTTTTCCGCCTGTTCGCTGCCTTTTCGTAAAATCTCCACAACATCCGGCAAACGTTGTTCCCATTCTTTGCGACGTTCGCGAATTGGACGAATCTCTTCTTGAAGGACATTATTTAAGAATCTCTTGACGACCATATCGCCTAAACCACCACGTGTGTAATGGGCTTTAAGCTCATCGAGATTCTTATAATCTGGCAAGAACTTTTCGAAATATTCGTCTTTGCAGAAAGCATCGAGATAGGTGAAGACAGGGTTCCCTTCAACGTGCCCTGGATCTTCTCTTCTCAAATGTGTTGGATCGGTGAACATCGACATTACTTTCTTTTGAATGTCTTCTGGCTCATCGGACAAATAAATGCAATTCCCTAAAGACTTGCTCATTTTGGCCTTGCCGTCGATTCCAGGGAGTCTCAAACACGCTTGGTTGGTAGGCAAAACGATTTCTGGTTCCACCAAAGTGTCACCATAGACTTCATTGAATTTGCGGACGATTTCATGGCATTGTTCAATCATTGGAGCTTGGTCTTCCCCAACCGGAACGGTGGTGGCTTTAAAGGCAGTGATATCCGCAGCTTGGCTTATTGGGTAGCAGAAAAAACCGACAGGCACTGAAGCTTCAAAATTCTTTTGCTTGATTTCCGCTTTGACGGTTGGATTTCTTTGAACGCGAGAGACAGTCACTAAATCCATATAATAGAAGGTCAATTCGGTAAGTTCAGGGACCATCGATTGAATGAAAATGCAAACCTTGTTCGGGTCTAAGCCGACGGCCAAATAATCTAAAGCGACTTGCAAAATGTTTTGGCGGACCTTCTCAGGGTGTTCCGCGTTGTCTGTCAAAGCTTGAGCGTCGGCAATCATTATATATATTTGATCGAATTTCCCGGAGTTTTGGAGCTCTACTCTTCTTTTTAAAGAGCCAACATAATGCCCAAGATGCAAACGTCCTGTTGGACGGTCACCAGTAAGAATAATTTTCTTTTCGTTTTCCATATCGTTACCTTCTAGCCTAGTAATTATATATCTATTGATCGTTAAGTATCTTATTTTTGAATTCTTCCAAAGAAAGAATCTCAATGTTGTTGTCTTTGATTATTCCTAATCTTTCTAATCTCTCTTTATCAGAGCCATTATAGCTAACAACGAATGAGCATTTGCTATAGGCGTCATGCAATCTATATCCTTTTTCGATTGCTTTTTTGACGATATCCATAATTTCCTTTGGGCTTTTGTAATATCTGCCTGAAACCCCGAAGGAAATAGAAATTTCATCATAGGGATTTTTTGATGATAACGCCGCAAATTCAGCCTTAATTAAACGAGATTTAGCCCTTTCTTGAACTTTTTCAACATATTCAATCGAATCAATCTTCGCTGAAGGGTTTTCATCTAAAATCGCGAGCAAATCCCTATTCAAATCTTTGATAATCGCTTTTAAGACAAGAAGAGTCATATGAGCATCATCGGCCGGATTATGTGCACGCATGCTTTCTTTGCCATCCTTATAGAAATATTCGTATGCGTCTTCTAAGGAATGCTTTTCGCTTTTATCCTTGTAATAGCGCATAAATAGCCTTTGGACGTCATAACTTACATAATGAGCATGATTTTTCTTATAACGATCTTCTGAGTCCAATAATGTGGTTACATCATTATCGGAAGCCCACAAAAACACCAAAGTGTCTTTTTCTTCAAGATTGTCTTTTATTTGTTTATAAAATGTAGGAAATTCCGGAGAGGCTTTGTATTCCGAGTAGCGATGCGATAAAAGAGGTTTCCTTCCTTTCAAATGAGGAAGCGCGAAGCGGTCGCTATAATTCCTTCCTGGCGACATCAGAATATCTTTTTTGGAATTAGGCAAAACGCGAAAAAATTCATCGCAAGAGATTTCACCCCATTCGCACATTTTGTGAATGCCTTCGAATTCATTTGAACATTCCGTGTCGAAAAACAAATAACGCATGGGGTAAGTATATCCAATTTTCCTAAAATTACGATGCTTGTTTCAAAAAAGAGATTTAAACTATTAGCCATGAAAAGCGAGAAAAACGATTCAATCGATGTCTGCGATTACGACACAACGCATAATTCTCATCGCACAATCCGCAAGATGTGCATGGTCGGAGTTTTCACCGCTTTGATGTGCGTGCTATCGCCAATCTCGATTCCTTTGGAACCTGTTTCCATCACTTTAGCCACTTTGGTAGTTTACCTAATCGGAGCTTTGTTAGATTGGAAAATAGCAATATTCCCGGTCATTTTATATATCCTTCTTGGTTTCGCGGGGCTACCCGTCTTTTCCAAATTCCAAGGTGGCGCTTCCGTTATTTTAGGGCCGACTGGAGGCTATATACTCGGATATGTTCTTTGTGTTTTCCTAGAAAGCATATTGATATCATCCTTTAAGAAAAGCAAATGGATTTATGCACCCGCGATGATTCTTGGCACTCTTTTGCTATACGCTTTTGGGACTGGTTGGTTTTGCGTTTATGCCAATTATGAAGTCGGAAAGGCCTTGATGTTGTGCGTTGTCCCGTTTTTATTTACCGATATGATAAAAATAGTCATCGCAACGGTAATCGGTCTCCGTTTAAGAAAATTTATTGACCGCAAAATCTATTGTTAAACCAATTTTGAGCATTACCTTTAAAAACGTATATTTTTGAGCGATTTGTCACTTTTTTTATTTATAAAAAACTAAGTGTTTTTTTGAAATTCGTTGTACAATAAACTCGATTTCGAAAAATTTACCTAATAACTTAAAAGGAGGGTAATTATGGGAGTAAAAATCGTTGATACAGCTCTTCGAGATGGATCCCAGTCACTTCTTGCCACTCGTCTTACTACTGACGAGATTTTGCAAGTGGCTCCAATCCTTGACAAAGCTGGTTATTATGCGCTCGAGGTGTGGGGAGGAGCCACCTTCGATGCCTGTCTCCGTTTCTTGGACGAAGACCCTTGGGAAAGGCTTCGCGCCATCCGCAAAGCTTGCCCAAACACCAAACTTCAAATGCTCTTCCGTGGCCAAAACATCTTAGGCTACCACCACTATCCTGATGATATCGTCGAGAAATTCGTCGAGAAATCCATTGCCAACGGCATTGACATCATCCGCGTTTTCGACGCTTTGAACGATGTCAGAAATCTTAAATCCGCGGTTGATGCTTGTAAGAAATATGGCGGGCATTGCCAAATTGCCTTGTCATATACCACAAGCCCAGTCCACACCATTTCTTATTATGTGAACTTAGCCAAGGAAATTGAAAAGATGGGCGCCAACAGCCTTTGCATCAAAGATATGGCTGGAGTTTTGTTACCAGAAGATGCCTATTCCTTAATCAAGCAATTGAAAGAAAACACCTCTTTGCCCATCGAACTCCATAGTCACTGCACGGGCGGAGTTTGCCAATTGACCTATCAAAAGGCCATCGAAGCTGGCGTTGATATCATCGATACCGCCTTATCGCCATTAAGTGGCGGTACTTCTCAACCGGCGACCGAAGTTTTCAACTACGCTTTGAAAGGCACCAAATACGATCCAAAGCTCAAGCAAGATAAACTTGATGAAGCGGCGGCTATCTTAAGCCCAATCCGCGATAAGTATTTAAAGAACGGAACCTTAAAATCCAAGGCATTATGCGTTAATCCAAGCATTCTCAAATATCAAGTTCCTGGCGGAATGCTTTCTAATCTTATGAGCCAGCTGGATAAATCTAACGCCCTTGATAAATATGACTTGGTCTTGCAAGAAGTCCCAAAAGTCCGCAAAGATTTAGGCTACCCGCCTCTTGTCACCCCATTGTCCCAAATGGTCGGAACGCAAGCGGTCATGAACGTCATAACTGGCGAGCGCTATAAAATGGTTCCAAAAGAGATTAAGGACTATTTGCATGGATTATATGGCCAAGCCCCGGCGCCAATTGATTCAGAGATTCAAAAGAAGATCATCGGTGAGGACGAAGTCATTGCCTACCGCCCAGCCGATAAGCTCGCTCCAGAGTTCGATGCTTTGAAAAAGAAATACAAGAAAATCGCCAAGTGCGACGAAGATGTTCTCTCAATCGCGCTCTTCGAACAAGTCGCCATCAGTTTCTTAAAAAAGAAATATGGCTTGGAGGCGGAGGAATTCTCCATTAGCTTATGAGCACATATTCAGCAATCTGGGAAGTTAATAACTTCGGCGATACCGCTCTTCTTTGCCTTCTTTGCATCTTCATGGTGTTCGTGGTCTTGATTGTCATTACCTGGATTCTAATCGGCATCAACCATATCCACGCTCTCGATGTCAAAGAGGAAATCACAATGAAAGACGGCACTAAAGTCGATGAAGACATGATGGCCGCAATCCTAGTCGCTTCTATCGATTTCAGGAAAGAAGTCAAAGAGGATTACAAAGTGGTAAGTTGCAAACTTATCGATGAGGAGAAGAAAAAATGAGAATTTATAAAGTTAAGGTTAATGGAAAAACCTTCGAAGTTAAGATATTAGGAGTTAGCGAAACTGAGCCGCTTAAAGTTGAAAGCGTCAAGTCTAGCGCCCCTATTGCGACCACCGCACCAACTCCAAAAGCTGTCGCTCCAGTACCTAGTGGCAATGGCGAGCCAGTCAAAGCCCCAATGCAAGGAACTATCCTTGATGTCAAAGTCAAAGCAGGGGATTCCGTTAAAGCGGGTGATAACCTTTTAATCTTAGAGGCGATGAAGTTGGAAAACGAAATCAAAGCTCCAAAAGACGGAACCATCAAAGAAGTCTTAGTCAAAAAAGGCGACACCGTCAATTCATCTGACGTCTTAGTTACCTTAGGATAATCATTATGAGTGCCCTTATTTATAACGATATCGGGGGCTTCTTCAAAGGTTTTTGGGAGAGCACGGGAATTTCGCAATTCTTCGTCAATGACGGTTGGAAAAACCTCATTATGATCATAATTGCCTTGCTTCTTTTGTATCTCGCCATCTTCCGCGAAGCAGAGCCATACTTGCTCATCCCAATGGGCGTTGGTATGTTGCTTGCGAACTTACCTTTGACAGGAGTCATGGATCCCGTCTACGCCACAAACGAAGCTGGCGAAATTATTTATACTCACACAACATATTCAGGGCTGTTGGGACTCATTTACCCAAACGGCGAAGATGTTGCCACAATCACAGGATACACCGGTTTGTTAGGTGTTCTTTATAAAGGTATCCAATATGAAATCTACCCATGTTTAATCTTCATGGGCATTGGTGCCACAACAGACTTTGGACCGCTTATCTCCAATCCTAAAACGATGATTTTAGGAGCGGCGGCACAAATCGGTATCTTTGTTACCTTGTTACTCGCTTATGCTTGTGGCTTCAGTATCCAACAATGCGCCTCAATCGGTATCATTGGCGGAGCTGATGGACCTACGGCGATTCTAACAACCAGTACTTTATCGCCAGAATTGCTTAGTTCAATTGCCATAGCTGCCTATTCCTATATGGCCCTTGTTCCATTCATCCAGCCTCCGGTAATTCGTCTGCTTACTACCAAAAAAGAGCGCAAAATCCGCATGGAAATGCCAAAACCAGTCTCTAAAACCAAGAAGATTCTCTTCCCGATTATCGTCACAGTCATCGTTGTTCTTATCGTTCCAAGCTGCGCACCGCTTATTGGCTGCTTGATGTTTGGTAACTTAATCAAAGAAAGCGGAGTCGTTCCAAAGTTAGTGGAAAACGTCTCCAATTCGCTTCTTTATATCGTCACCATATTATTAGGTTTGACCGTTGGCGCCACTGCTAGCGCGGCAAACTTCTTAAATGCCAAGACCTTATTAATCTTCGCTCTCGGCATTTGTGCCTTTATCCTTGCAACCGCAGGTGGCGTCTTGATTGGCAAATTGATGTGTGTCTTAACCAAAGGCAAGATCAACCCAATGATTGGTGCCGCAGGCGTTTCCGCTGTTCCAATGGCGGCTAGAGTCGTTCAAAAAGAAGGCGTACGCGAAGACCCAGGAAATTTCTTGTTGATGCACGCGATGGGGCCAAATGTCGCCGGTGTCATCGGAAGCGCAGTTGCCGCAGGGCTTCTCATCATGCTCTTAGGATAATCCATGAATCATCAATTAACCCATTTCGAAACCTTGGATTCCACTTCGACCTACATAAAGGACAACTACCATGCTTTATCCGATGGCGATGTCATAATTGCCGCTCACCAGACTAATGGTCGCGGAAGACTAGGAAGAAGCTGGGAAGATGATGATGGGTCATTGCTCTTCTCTTTCTTACTCAAAGGGAATGAATACGAAAAGTATCTGAATTCCATCACACTCATATGCGGAGCGGCGATGGAACTAACTTTCTTGGATTTAAAGATTCCTTCCAAGATTAAATGGCCAAACGACATTTATATTAACGATAGGAAATGCGCTGGCATTTTGGTAGAAGGAATCGTTATCAATTCCTTAGAAGCCTTAGTCATCGGAATTGGAATAAATATAAATAACTCCGAATTTCCCAAAAACCTAAGCAAAGCCACATCACTATTCTTAGAAACAAAAAAAGAATACAAAAAAGAAGAAATACTAACTTCCTTCTTAATCCATTTCGATAAATTGCTTGACGAATGGAAAAATAATCCTTCGCTAGTCTATAAAATCATCGCTAATAATGATTACTTATTAGGCAAAAAGATCTCCCTAAATTACTATAACGAAAATAAAAAAGTCGCATGTTTAGGAATAGATGAAACATTCGCCTTGAAAGTTATAGACGAAGAAGGAAATATCAGTTTGGTTACTGCTGGCGAAGCTACGATAAATAAGTAGATCAAAGCCAGTTAGCAATAAATAAATCAAAGAGATTTGAAAGGAAAACATAATGAAATCACTTGATTTGACAAAGTATGGCATCAATGGTGCCACCGAAATTATCTACAATCCGTCATACGAATTCCTTTTTGAGGAAGAAACGAAAGAATCTTTGACTGGTTACGAAAAAGGGCAAGTCAGCGAGCTTGGTGCCGTCAATGTCATGACTGGCATTTTCACCGGCCGTTCCCCAAAAGATAAATACATCGTCGTCGATGACAATTCCAAAGACACCGTTTGGTGGAATTCCAAAGAATATCCTAATGACAATCACCCGATGAGCGAAGAAACTTGGAATGAAGTCAAAAAACTCGCAATCGCTGAATTGTCTAACAAACGTTTATTTGTCGTCGATGCCTATTGCGGCGCCAACAAAGACACCAGAATGGCGGTCAGATTCATCGTCGAAGTCGCTTGGCAAGCTCACTTCATCAAAAACATGTTCATCCGTCCAACTGACGAAGAATTAAAAGATTTCACCCCTGATTTTGTCGTCTATAACGCTTCCAAAGCCAAAGTAAGCAACTACAAAGACTTAGGCATGAATAGCGAAACCTGCGTTGCCTTCAATATCACTAGCCGCGAACAAGTCATTCTTAACACCTGGTATGGTGGCGAAATGAAAAAGGGTATGTTCTCCATGATGAACTACTACCTCCCATTAAAGGGAATGGCTTCCATGCATTGCTCCGCCAACACTGATTTAAATGGCGAAAACACCGCGATTTTCTTCGGACTTTCCGGTACTGGTAAAACCACCCTTTCAACCGATCCAAAACGTTTATTGATCGGCGATGACGAACATGGATGGGACGATAATGGAGTCTTTAATTTCGAAGGTGGATGCTATGCCAAAGTCATCAATCTTGACAAAGATTCCGAACCAGACATCTATAACGCCATCAAACGCGATGCTTTATTAGAGAACGTCACTCTCGATAGCGATGGCAAAATCGACTTCGCTGATAAATCTGTGACTGAGAACACCCGTGTTTCTTATCCAATTTATCATATCAACAACATCGTTAAGCCAATCAGCCATGGCCCAGCTGCGAAGAACGTCATCTTCTTATCTGCGGATGCCTTCGGAGTCCTTCCTCCGGTTTCTATTCTTACTCCAGAGCAAACTCAATACTACTTCCTTTCTGGTTTCACTGCCAAATTAGCGGGAACAGAACGCGGCATCACCGAGCCAACTCCAACTTTCTCCGCTTGCTTTGGCCAAGCATTCTTAGAGCTTCATCCAACCAAATACGCAGCAGAGTTAGTCAAGAAAATGAAAGAAAGCGGAGCCAAAGCCTATTTAGTCAACACTGGCTGGAATGGCACTGGCAAACGTATCTCCATCAAAGATACCCGTGGCATCATCGACGCCATCTTATCTGGCGCTATCTTAAAGGCTCCAACTAAAAAGGTTCCTTACTTTGATTTCGAAGTCCCAACCGAACTCCCAGGAGTCGATAGCCATATCTTAGATCCTCGCGATACCTACGCCAATGAAGCTGATTGGGAAAAGAAAGCTTTGGATTTAGCTTCTAGATTCCAAAAGAATTTCATCAAATACGAATCTAACGAAGCTGGCAAGGCTTTAGTGAGCGCTGGTCCAAAAGTAACCAAATAGCGGAATACTCACATATCGAATGCAAAGAATTTTAAAAAGATGTCCTTCCTATAATGGACATCTTTTTTTCATTAAGTTATCGCCTAATTTCTTAAGCATCCAAGCGGCACAACATAAACGCCATTTCCGTCGCGATAAGCAAATTTTCCAGCCGTTATAATTAGGAGAAAATTTGGTTTAGGATGTTCGGAATTATCTATGTCATTCGATAAATCAATCAATTTCTTTGAAGCGTTTTTAATTTCTTCCGGATTAGTAAGCTTAACTTCTACCAAAGCCCAAGAACCATCTTCAAATTGAATAACAGCATCAGCCTCCCTATTTCTACTGTCACGATAATGATAAATTTGAGCTCTCAAAGAATCACAATAAATCCTTAAATCTCTTATTGCAAGTTCTTCAAACAGTAATCCAAAAGTCCTCATATCATTAAAAATATTCTCTGGAGTTATTCCTAAAGCAGAGGTTGCGATTGAAGGATCAACAAAATGCCTGGTGTTTTTTTCTCGAATCGCGGTTTTACTTCTCAAGTTTGGATTCCATGCCTCTAATTCTTCTATAACATAAAGTCTAGAAAGAACCAGAAAATACTTTAAAAACGTATCTTTGTCCATCTCTTCGCCGTTTTGTCTCAAATCAGCTTTTATAGATTCATTTGAAGCCTCGGTAGAAACGTTTCTAGCGTAAGATCTAAGCAAACGTCTAGCTCTATTTTCATCCTTCTTTAAAACGATATCTTTTAAAGAGAACATGTCTTCAGCAACTAATCCGCTATAAAAATTACGAGCTTGTTGAAGAGCGACATCTCGGTCATCGTTTATTGCCAAAGGCCAACCGCCACGACATAAAAAATAGGCATAATCTTGTATGGTTTTTTCGCAGATAGTATCCTTGAATATCCCATTTCTCAAATCAAAAATAGACACATTACCGTTACTATCTCCGCTTTCAAACAAAGACATTGTACGCATCATCTTTTTGATTATCCGACCAGTTCCGGTATGTTTTTCGTTTTGTTCACCGTATAGTCCAAAATTTTTAGTGTTGTCGGTTACGCTTCCTGTCAATATATATTGACCAAAATTGCCCGTCTCGTCGATTTCTTCTTTCAAAGAATTCCAAATAAAAGAGATGATTTGCCATTCGTCAATCAAAATAGGCTTTGGGCCGCTTCTCAATAGAACTTCAGGAGCCTCATTGGCGAGTCTAATATAATTTTCTCGGTCTTTTCTTTTCAAAAGATCAATAACCGTTTTTGCATGTTTTTTTGCAGTAGTTGATTTGCCGCACCATTTAGGCCCTACGATCTGTATTGCTCCGACGCTTCTTAAATAAAATTTAAGTTCATCATCAAGCAAACGATTAATATATTGTCTTTTTTCACTCATAAATGACCTCTCTTAAATAATATATATTTTTTAAGATAACCGCAAGTTTGTGGAATCCCTAACCGCAAGTTTGTGGAATCACTAACCGCAAGTTTGTGGAATCTGCACTGCTGCCAAAAGAATTCGTGGAATTTTCTTAAACTGTTCATCAGAGAGATTGCTCAAAGAGAAAAATATAGTTTTTTATCGTAATGCAGGTCATAACCAAGCACACTAATTTTTGCCACTTGGTTTTTCGCCTGTTTATTCGTTTCTTTTCACTCGCTATATCGATATAGGAAATCACTTTTTACCATGCAATAACGCCAAGGCCTTCAAACAATAAGATAAGACCAAGGACAATCAAAACAGCGCCACCAATAATTTCGCTGATTTCGTAGCGTCCTTTTAATAGCTTATTGATTCCTTTACCAGCAAATAGGCCGATCAAAGAAATTGCAAAGGAGCAAAGGGCGATTATCCCAAAAGCGACATACACTTGATAATCCGCCGTGGCATGGATATTAGTTCTAATGGTGATGCCAATAGCCAACGCATCAATAGAATCGGCGATTCCTTGCACTAAAACTTCCCCATAAGAGAAATTCTTTGGCTCTCTTGCTTCAGGTTTTACACAGCCTTTAACGCCTTCAAAAACCATTTTTCCACCAATGGCGGCAAGCAAAACGAAGGCGATCCAGTGATCGTATTGGTCAATTTGTTTAGCGATTACCTCTCCTAATAAGAAGCCAAACAAAGGCATTAGCCCTTGGGCAATCCCAAACACCCCAGCGATAAAGAAGCATTTTTTCTTATTCAAATCTTGGTAAACAAGCCCATCGGTAATTGATAAAGCGAAGCAATCCATCGCCAACGCAATCCCAAAGATGAATGATAAAAATAGCCATTCCATAAATTAATCCTCCACAGACTTTTTCAAAATATCCGTATATAAATCCGTGCGTCTATCACGGAATACCCCCCAATCTCGACGATCTTTGTTGGATGCGTCTAAATCCAGTGTTACGACGCGATATCCTTCTTCCGTTCTATCCATGGAAACAATGATCTCGCCATGCTGGTCACTAGCAAATGAGGAGCCGAAGAAAGTCATAGAAGAATTCTTCGCTTCTTCTTTCCCAATGCGATTGCTTGCCAAAACAGGAATTAAATTCGCCGCAGCGTGTCCTCTCATCGTATTTTGCCAATGCTTCATTGAATCGAGAGGCAAGGTAGGTTCTGAACCAATCGCGGTCGGATAAAGAATCACTTCCGCGCCTTTTAAGGTTAAGATTCTTGCGACTTCTGGGAACCATTGATCCCAGCAAATGCCAATGCCAATCTTCCCAAAATGAGTTTTGAAAACCTTAAATCCTGTATCGCCTTCAGCAAAATAAAACTTCTCTTCATAGCATTCGCCAGTCGGTATATGGCTTTTGCGGTAAAGCCCTAAGACTTCGCCATCGCTATCAATCATCGCCAAAGAATTGAAATAGGCAACTCCGCTTTTTTCAAAAAACGAGATTGGGAGGACGACATGGTATTTCTTCGCAATTTCAGCAAAGTGAGCAATCGTTTTGCTACTAGAGAATTCTTCGGCATAAGAAAACAAATCATAATCCTCAATTTGGCAGAAATAATGCCTTTGGAAGAGTTCTGGAAGAAGAACTAAATTCGCCCCATCTTTTGCGGCTATTTCGATAAAAGAGTCGGCTTTTGCAATGTTTTCATCGTAATTTGAAGACATAGCAAATTGCGTAATCGCGGCCTTGATTTTCATTTTATTCTCCTTCTAACGGAACTTGCATCGTTATGCAATGGATGTTGCCGCCACCTAGTAGGATTTCCTTTGTGCTAATTTGATGAACCTTTTTATTCGGGAACAGCTTTACCATTGTATCATAAGCAAGTTTATCTTCCTTAACATTAAACGCTGGGAGTATCACGAAATCCTCCCCTTGATAGAAATTTACATAGCTTGCAGCTAGACGTTCACCTTTGACTCTCTTCTTTAAGGTTGTGCCATTGTTGTGCAGACCTTTTGTTTCT
>CAVAYV010000017.1:0-13437 GCA_963593015.1 bacterium
GCATAGAAGAGCTTAATGAGATATTCTATATCCATCCAATCGTGCCAAAGATTTTGGAATACCGGAAATATGCCAAACTATTGAGCACTTATGTCGATGGACTAATCCCACATATCAAAGACGATAAGAAAATCCATAGCTATTTCAATCAGGCTTTGACTAGCACTGGCAGGCTATCATCCTCCTCGCCAAACCTTCAAAACATCAGCGCCCGCGATGAGGAAGGGAAGCAAATTCGTAACGCTTTTTATTACGATGACCCTAACATTCGCTTGATGTCACTAGATTATGCGCAAATCGAATTAAGAATCTTAGCTTCTCTTGCCAATGCCTCTTCTTATATCGATGTATTCAATAATGGCCACGATCTGCACACTGAGACAGCTCGTAAAATTTTTGGGCATACCGACATCACCGATTTAGAAAGAAGACGCGCGAAAGCGGTTAATTTCGCAATAATCTATGGCACTTCTGATTATGGCCTTGCCAATCAGATCGGGGATTCCCCAAAAGAAGCCAAGCGCATCATCGAATCTTTCTATGATTCCTATCCAGAGGTCAAAGCGTTCTTGGAAAAGATCTCCAAAGACGCCTCAAAATCAGGATACGTCACCACGATGTTTGGAAGAAGAAGATATCTTCGCGATATCAACGACAGCAATTATCAGAAGCGCGAAGCGGCTAAACGCGCTGCCTTAAACGCCCCAGTCCAAGGCAGCGCCGCCGATTTAATCAAAATCGCCATGGTGAAAATAGATGACTATTTGACAAAAAACGCTTTAAAAACCAAAATGGTTCTGCAAATCCATGATGAGCTCATCTTCAAAGTGCCCTTAGATGAGCTAGAGAAGGTTCAAAAAGACATCAAAGAAATCATGGAAAACGCAGTCCAGTTGAAAGTGAAACTGATTGCCGAAGTCGGAATTGGCCAAAATTGGTATGAGGCGAAATGATATGCCAGAGCTCCCAGAAGTAGAAACCGTGCGAAGGATCTTAGAGCCGATCGTGCGAAACAAAACAATCAAAGAAATCAATGTCTATCGCGAAAAGAATCTTTTCCCTACCGCTCAAGATTTTGTGAGAAACCTTTTGAATGAGACTTTTTTAAGCGTTACTAGAAAAGGGAAATATCTGATATTTCATCTAACTAACCGCAAAGCCATCATCTCCCACTTAAGGATGGAAGGGAAATACTATGAGGGCAAAAAGGAAGAGATTAAGGATAAGCACGATATCATGCGTTTTGTCTTCGATGACGATCTCACCTTGCGCTATAACGACGTCAGAAAATTCGGTTTATTGATCTACAAAAAAGAAGACGAATTGTGGAACACTCCCCCTTTGAATAATTTAGGCGAGGAACCGTTTTCGCTTAGTCTCGATAAATTCGATGCTCTTTTAAAAAAGAAAAAAGGAACGATTAAGGAAGCGCTTTTGGACCAATCTTTGATATCGGGGATAGGAAATATCTACGATTCCGAGATTTTGTACCGTTCTTCAATCTCGCCATACAAAAAAGCAAATTCATTAAATTTAAATGAAGAAGGTCTTATCCTAAAAGAATCCATTGACGTTTTGAATGAAGCCATCAAAGAAGGTGGCAGCACCATAAAAAGCTATCACCCAAAAGAAGGCGTTTCTGGAATGATGCAAAATAAACTATTGGTGTATGGCAAAAAAGGCTCCTCTTGCCCAAAATGTACTTTCCCAATCCAAAGAGATTTCATCGCTAATAGAAGCGTCTTCTATTGCCCGCTTTGCCAAAAGGTGGAACGTCCAATAATAGTGGGGGTGACTGGGCCGATTGCTTCAGGCAAAAGTGCCATCTCTTCCTACTTAGAGAATAAAGGCTATCTGAATTTAGATGCTGATAAAATAGTCGCGGATTTGTACCAAGATCCAAAAATCCAAGCGGAATTAAAAGAGAAATTCGGAAAAGAAGCGATTATTAATGGAAAAATAAACCGGACTTACCTCCGGGAATTAATCTCGCAAAACCCCGCTAAAAAAGAAGAATTAGAGAATTTTATCTGGCCAAAGGTATTTAGCAAGATCGAAGAAGAAATTAAAGCCTCTTCCAATAAAAGAATCCTTTTAAACGTGCCTTTGCTAATAGGATCGCCATTAGAGGAGAAATGTGATTTAATCATCTATATCGAAGCGTCGAAAGAAAAGCAGATTGAACGTTTGCTAAAGCGAGGGAAAGATCCTGTCTCATCTTTGAAATTGAATGAGTCTTATCCAAAAGAAAAAGCTAAGAAAAAAGCCTCGATCGTTTTAAATGGCGATGGAAGCTTAGAGGAACTATATTCGGCTTTAAACCAAATTTCTTATTTATAAATTATCTTAAATAATCTTCGATGCCTTTTTCCATTTTCGTTGGCTTTATAATTTTCGCTTCAATCAAAGAAACCATCTTTTTGGCAACCACTCCCGCACTTCTAGAAAAATCATACAAGGCTTCGATTTCTTCTAAGGAATAATCACTGACAAAGATCGTGGATTTGTTCTTTTTCGCCCGGTAATTCAATAAAGGCATAAGGATTTGATCCCGGACATAATCGCTTTTATGCTCATTGCCGAATTCATTTAAAACGACGACATCCGCCAAAGCGATCATATTCATTTCTTTGGAGAATCCGTCTTTGTCTTTGATCGATAAAGACTTGAATTCGTTGAAACGGGTATTGCAATTGATGAAGGCTACTTTTTTGCCTTTTTTAGCCAGCTCATTTGTGTTAGCGATGATGACATCGGTTTTATTCATATCGCTATCGCCATAAAAATAAGCCCAGTTTTTCCCGTCTACGTTATTTTTAAGGGTTTTGACAATCGTTTTGGAATACCCTGTCTGTTTTTTGGTTTTCGGCAAACGATTTACATTCAAATCAAGATCCTCATCATCAAAATCATGATAGACGTAATTGTTTTTGATCGCTTCTTTGCGAGAAAGCAACGGGCACATTTCCAAAGTGCGTGAGAGAACATTGTCGTAATCAAGATACAGATCTGAAGAAAAATATCTTGGATCCAATGGACAAGAATCCATGCCTTTGCAATTATCGCAAGCGGTTTTGGCGTTATTATAATCCTCAAACAATGAAAAGTATTTTCTGACGTAATCAGAATCGAGATGGAGTTTTTGAAGCTTCTCTTTCACATAATCGCTTTTGAGAAGTTCCGAAACATACTCCTCATAAGAAGAATCTCTCCGAATTTTTATTCTATTAGTCAAATCTTTGCTGCTTTCCATATCTCTAATTATATCGAAGCGAAAATGTCCTCGAAAGTTTCATTGTCCAAATCGTCTTCATCTTCCGCTTTCGCATCTTCTGCTTTCGTCTCTTTTAATTCTTCTATTTCCGTTTTCTTTTCATTCTCTTTTTTATAGCCATAGCTCTTTTTGCCAAAGGCTGATTTGCTTTCCTTCTTTGGCTTGGAGAAGTAATTCCAAGCATCTAAGGCCGTTTTGATGTCGTTTCTTACCAAGGAGGCGGCGATTTTCTCGCAATAGGCTTTTGGAAGGGCATTATTCTGAGTTGAGAGCACATACATGAGAAGTATGTTCGTGACTTCCCAGTTCAAGCCCATCTCCGAACTTAATTCTTCGACGATTTTCAAATCCGCAGGTGCTGGTTTATGTCCTTTTTGAAGCGATGATAAGAACTCAACGGGGCTAAGCTTTTGGGCGCGCCTTAAAGTTCTAGCAAGCCCATTGTCGCCTTTGATTAGTTTATTATTTCCCTCGGTTTCGATTTTGAGATAGTCAAGATGGATATTGTCCATGAAGAATTTGCTTAGCTCATTCTTTGATAGGCGATTTCCCATTCTTTTTCTAAAATCAAAAGAGCGGTTCACAAAATCGGCGACGGTCTCGTAGCTATAGCCATACAAGGAAGCCATTTTGGATATATGGTTGATCTCTTCTTTGGAAAACGAATTGATAGTGAAACGTTCATCGAGCTTTTTCAAATATTCAACGACTTTCGAAAAATCATAGACCACTTTGATGCCTTTGCTATTTTTGCCACCGCTAGAAAGAATCGAATTCATGTATCTCTCATCATTCAAGTCCGGGGAAAAATAAGCGATAAAATCGGTGGAAATGTCTTTGCCTTCTGGCAAGGAAGCATAAGAATATTTTTTCGATAAAGCACTGGTTTCTTTTTTGCCAATGTATTTTTCGAGCGTCCCTGAAAGCAAAGGATCAGCGAAAAAATCTTTTGGTGACAACGGGGCATACAAGCAATAAGTGAAAACCCTATTCTTTTCATCATCAAGCAAATATGTGCTCACTAGCCCCACCGCTTCTAAAGCGTTTAAGGCATCAACGACTTCTCCGACGGAATAGAAGGTGATCTTGAGGATATTCTCGAAACTGGCGATTTTCTCTTTTTCGTTCCGGTATAAAGCGAAATAAAAGCCAACGGCCTTGTTGCCGATCAAAGGGGAATACAAATCAAAGACCACTTTCATGTCAAAGTCAGAAAGAGGCGACATCCTCCGCGTTTCGAATAAGTCATTTACCGTCAAGTCATTAAGCATAGCGAGATTAATATACCATTATTAAATTTAACCTTCGAACAATTCGTTTAATTTTTGTCAGATTTCTCTTTTGGCTAATTTTATTTATTTTTTCGGCGTTCTATCTTTCTCTAAGAGAAAAATAGGTCCATAATAACTAAGAATTCCCTAGAAGGAGAAATATATGATCAAAAAAATTGGCATTCTCACATCCGGTGGCGATGCCCCAGGCATGAACTGCGCCATCCGCGCAGTCGTCAGGAGCGCTAACGCTCGCGGGATTGAGGTTTATGGAATCCATGGCGGATACCGCGGCTTAGTCAGAGGCGATATCGTCAAAATGAATAGAGGCTCAGTATCTGACATCATCAATCGCGGCGGCACCGTTTTAAAAACCGCCCGTTTGCCAGAATTCAAAGAGGAAGCCGTTCGTCAAAAAGCCGTAGATAAGTTGCACGAATTAGGAATCGAAGCCTTGGTCGTCATCGGTGGCGATGGCTCTTATATGGGCGCAAAACGCTTAACCGAAATGGGTATTAACTGCGTCGGACTCCCAGGCACTATCGATAACGATATCGCTTCAACCGACTACACCATCGGCTTTGACACTTGCTTAAACACCATTTGCGATTGCGTCGACAAGATTCGTGACACCACCGAATCGCATGGGCGCTGCGCCATCATCGAAGTCATGGGTAACCACTGTGGCGATTTGGCCTTATTCGGAGGCATTGCCGAAGGCGTTGACTTAATCATCACCCCAGATCACCCAATGACCGAAGAAGAGATTTTCGCCGCTTTGAAGAAAATCCATGAAGAAGACCCAGATCGCCGTGCCCTCGTTATGGTCAGCGAAAAGATCTTTGACGATGTGAATGCTTTCGCCAAACGCGTCCAAAAAGAAACCGGTTTTGATACCAGAGCCACCGTCTTAGGACATGTTCAACGCGGTGGCGCCCCAAGCGCTTTCGACCGCATCTTAGCCGGAAGAATGGGCGCTTATGCCGTTGATTGCTTGCTTGAAGGCAAAGGCGGAATCTGCATTGGCTTAGTTGACAACAAATTGGTCGCCAAAGACATCTACGAAGCCCTCTCCTTGCCGCGTGACAAGCACGAATCGATGCTTCGTATCATCGATTTATTGAAATAATAGGTACCGAATATGTTTTTAGTCACCAATAAGAAAACGAAAATCATTTGCACGATTGGCCCCGCTACCGAAAGCGAAGAGATGATCTATAAGCTTTATGAAGCCGGAATGAACGTCATGCGAGTCAATTTCTCGCATGGCACCCACGAAGAACAAAAAGCTAAAATGGATATCGCTAGATCTTTCGAGAAAAAATACGGCATTTATTTGCCAATCGCTTTGGATACCAAAGGCCCTGAATTAAGGACTGGGTTTATGGAAAACGGCAAAGTCATCGTCAAAAAAGGGCAGATTATGCGCATTTCCATGAAACCAATGCTTGGAAACGCCGAAAAATTCTCTTGCTCCTATCCAGGCTTATATGATGACGTTAATTTTGGTGACGTTCTTTTGATCGATGATGGCAATCTTGAGATGAAAGTCATCGAAAAAGACGAAAAGAACCGCGAGATTGTCGTGAAGGCATTGAACAATCACTACATCAAGGACCAAAAAGGCATGAATTGCCCAATGTCCCGCCTTTCAATGCCTTTCATTTCTGAACAAGATGAAAAGGATTTGGCTTTCGGCGCTGAACAACACGTCGATTGCATTTTCGCTTCTTTCACCCGTCGCCCTGAAGATATCATCGATATCAAAAACACTTTAAAGAAATATGGAAGTCCAGATATCCCCGTTATCGCCAAGATAGAAAATCCTGAAGGTGTTGAGAAAATCGAAGCAATCATCGAAGCTAGCGATGGCGTTATGGTCGCCCGTGGCGATTTAGGAGACGAGATCCCGCCTGAGCAAGTTCCGCTTGTCCAAAGGAAGATTGTCAAAGCCTGCCGCAAAGCCGGCAAGCCATGCATCATCGCCACCCAGATGCTAGAGTCCATGACTACCCATCCTCGCCCAACGAGAGCGGAGGTCGGCGATGTCGCTACGGCAATTGACGAAGGCAGCGACTGCGTTATGCTTTCAGGTGAAACTGCCTCTGGGGCCTATCCAGTCGAATCCGTCAGAATGCAAGCCGCGATTTCCGCAGCGATGGAAAAAGAGCTTCCTTACGAAAAGCTCGCGAGAGAAGCTTTTGAGACCTCAACCGCTTCTAATAATGACGCCATCGCAAACGCGATTGCCAATACCGCAATCTTAATCAAAGCGAAATTGATCATTAATTTCTCCCAAACTGGCACTTCCTCCAAACGTTTGTCGAAAGCTAGGCCAGCTTGCCCGATCATCTCAGTCACCAATAACCGCAAAGCCTGCATGGAATCAGGATGGGTTTGGGGCGTTTATAGCGTCCTCATCAAAACCCCAATGCCAGATTTCATCGAAGAAATGGAAGCGAAGGCTTTGCAAGTTGCCCGCGATTTAGGATTGCAGCATGGCGATCAGATCATTTTGGCGGGTGGCACTCCAACAGGTGCTGGTCAAACCAACTTCATGCGTATTTTGACCGTCAATAAAGTGGAAGATATCGATTAATGAAAGACTTAGTTATTGCTTTGGATATCGGCGGCACCAACACTAGGTGTGCCCTGATCGATTCGAATTACAAAATTCTTGCCTCCAAAATCAATCCGACCGTCAGAGACGATACGAATTTGTTTTTGGCTAACGTCGCAAAAACAATCGATGAGACCGTCAAAGACTTCTCAAACGTCAAGTGCTTAGCAATGGGGGTGCCAGGAAGAGTCCGTTATGATGGCTACATCAACGCTCTTCCGAATATTCATATCGATAATATCCCTTTAGCGGATTTTTTAGCAAAGCGTTATTCTCTTCCTGCCTATGTTTTAAACGATGCGGAAGTCGCTGCTTTGGCGGAAGCCAATTTAGGAACATACAAAGAGGAGAAATCTTTGTTCTTTGTAACCATTTCCACTGGCGTCGGCGGCGCTTTGACAGCTAAGGGAAAATTAACCCCTTCTTCTTCAGAAATCGGACACACTTTGGTCTCTTATAAAGGCGACTTATACGAATTCGAGCATCTTTGTTCGGGGACGGGAATCGTCAAAATATGTGCCTTAAACGGTTTAGAGATCAAATCCAGCAAGGAATTCTTTGATTTATTGAGAGAAAATAATGCGACTGCTTTGAAAATCAAAAAGGACTGGCTAACCTTATTAGGGGATTGGATTAAGATGATCCAAGAAGTTTTTGAGCCAGAAGTATTCACTTTGACCGGTGGCGTCATCAAAAGCAAAGACATCTTCTTTGATGATTTGAAAGAAATAGCTAAAGGATCAAGGTTAGAGATTTGTTCCTTCAAGCAAGAAGCCGGTTTGATGGGCGCCGCAGTATTCGGATTCCAGCAAAAATAAAAGAAAATCTTTCTTAAAGCACCCTTATGGGTGTTTTTTGTTAGTTATGTAAGCGCTATGAAAATGTGAAAGTTTCATGTAAAAACATTGTAAGCGTTTCCATAAAACAAAAATAACAAAAATATTTTCTTAGGTTTTATCGGCACTTTTTAAAGTCGTTTTTATGAAAGCCTTTTCAGAAACCGTTTACATTTATTGTATCTATTGTTTTCATTTTGCAATTGATTAAGATATCAGTGTCGCAAGACAAGGAGGCAATTCTAATGGAAAACAAAAACTACACCGAACTTCTTAAAGAGATTGCTCAAGAAAATATCTTCACCGACGATCTCAATGCTCCTATGAGCGAAGTCAACGATTACAATCGTCAAGAAGAATTAGAAAAGATGTACAATCGCTTCTAATCCTAAACTTCAGAATGTTCTTGCGTCGCCTTTGGGTGACGCTTTTAATTTAAAACCCTCGCTTTTTTGGGCGAGGGTTTTCTTAATCTATATCTTTTATCGAATATTCATGCTTCCCGTATATGAACATGGAATCGCCAAACGAGAAGAATCGATATTTGTTTTTCACCGCTTCTTCATAGCAATGCAATGTCCAACTTCTCCCCATGAAAGCCGAGACTAATTCCACCAAAGTGGATTTAGGGAGATGGAAGTTCGTTATCAAAGCATCAACGGCTTTATAGGCATATCCTGGCTCGATGAAAATCGAGGTCGCTTCTTTGTCAATAGCGACAAACTTTCCATATTTTTGGATATTTGATTCAAGGCTTCTGACACTGGTGGTGCCAATTGCGATGATTCTTCTTCCCTCTTCTTTGGCTTTGTTCAGACTATTTGCGCTTTCTTCGGCTATCGAATAGGTTTCGGTGTGCATGATGTGATCTTTGGTATCTTGTACTTTGACCGGACGGAATGTCCCTAAACCGATATTCAAGGTGACATCGATGATTTCAATGCCTTTCTTTTGAATTTTATCGAGCAATTCATCAGTAAAATGGAAGCCAGCCGTTGGCGCAGCCGCGCTCCCAGGCACTTTAGCGTAGACGGTTTGATATTCGTTGTTATCCTCGCACTGTTTTTTGATATATGGAGGCAAAGGCATTAGTCCTAAAGAATCCAAGACTTCCAAAAAGATTCCTTGGTAGCTGAATTTCATATGGCGGATTCCTTCGGGCAGCACTTTTACGCAAGTGGCGATAAGCTTACCTTCGCCAAAAGAGCAATGCGTTCCTTCTTTCACACTTTTGGCATTGCCAACCAAGCATTCCCAAGTGTCTTTTTCTCCTTCGATTTCATGGAGCAAAAGCACTTCGACTTTGCCTAGTGTCTCCACCTTGACGCCGATTAAACGCGCTGGGATGACTTTGGTGTTATTTCTTACCAAAACATCCCCAGGATTCAAATAATCGATAATATCGCGAAAAGTTTTATGCTCGATGGTCTTTTTCTCGCGATTAACCACCATAAGTTTGCAAGAATCGCGCACTTCGCTAGGAGATTGGGCAATCAGTTCCTCTGGCAAATAGTAATCAAACAAATCAATATTCATAGCCTAAGTATTCTATACTTAAAGGAAGTATGATTAAAGTGTTCTCTTTTCTCTTGACATCCCCTTTTTCAAGTTCTAGATTAAAGTTGCGTTGATGGAGACACGCTCAAATGCCTATAGGCATATGGAGTACCACTCCTGAGCCCCTAGCGAAATAAGTTAGGCGTAGCTGAAGCACGTTAAGCTCAGAGAGGAATGAAATAATCTTTCATTCGAAATAAGGTGGTACCACGCGGAAGCGTCCTTAAATATTGAGGGCGTTTTTATTTTTATCCCTCAGGAAGGCAACAATTATGAAAGTGATCTATGAAGGAAAAGAAGTCGAATTAGCGGATTCCTCAAATGGCTTTGCCGCTAGCAAAGTGCTTGATCCAGAGCACAAAAAAGAAGATGTTGGCATCAAAATCGGTGAAAAGATCGTCGATATGAGAGAACCTTTGAAAGAAGGAGTTTCGTTCTCTTTCGTCAAAATCGGCACTCCTGATGCCTTTATGATGCTGAATCACTCAACCTCTCACTTGATGGCCCAAGCCTTGCGTCACCTCTACCCAGATTGCAAATTCGGCTTTGGTCCAGCGATTGAAGAAGGTTTCTATTATGATGTCGATTTCGGCGATAAGGTCGTCACTGACGCTGACTTTGCCAAAATCGAAGCAGAGATGAAAAAGCTTGCCAAAGAAGACAATCCATTTATCCGCAAAGAAGTCTCTCCTAATGAAGCCAAAGAGATCTTCAAAGACAATCCATACAAATTGGAGCTTATTTCCGAACACGAAAACGAGCTCATCACCACTTATACTCAAGGCGATTTCGTTGATTTCTGCCGTGGGCCTCATATTCCAAGCACCGCTTCTATCAAGCATTTTAAATTATTATCGATTGCCGGCGCTTATTGGAGAGGAAATAGCGATAACAAACAATTGACGAGAATCTATGGCACTTCTTGGTGGAGCGAGGAAGATTTGAAAGAGCATCTTGAAATCTTAGAAAAGCGCAAAGCGAACGATCATCGAAAACTAGGCAAAGATTTAGGCTTATTCATGATTTCGGACTATGGCCCTGGCTTCCCATTCTGGCTCCCAAACGGCATGCTTATGAAAAACGCCCTTTTGGATTATTGGAGAAGGGTCCATATGGCCCATGGCTATATGCAAATCGAATCCCCGACGATGCTATCCCGCGAATTATGGGAGACTTCTGGCCATTGGGATCATTATAAAGAGAACATGTACACCACGAAGATCGATGACAAGGATTTTGCCATCAAGCCGATGAATTGCCCTGGCGCTATCTTGGTATATCAAAATAGCATCCATAGCTACCGCGAATTCCCATTGCGTTATGCGGAATTAGGCCACGTTCATAGACACGAAGCCTCAGGTGCGTTAAATGGCTTATTCCGCGTCAGAGCCTTCACCCAAGATGATGCCCATATCATGATTCGCCCAGATCAAATCGAAAGCGAGGTCAAAAACATCATGGCCTTGTTAGATGAAGTCTATACTGTCTTTGGCTTAAGCTATAAGATCGTCTTAAGCACTCGCCCAGACGATTATATCGGCAGCAAAGAATTCTGGGATGCCTCAGAGAAAGCCTTGGCTACCGCTTGCAAGGATTCTGGCCACGAATATCAGATCAATGAAGGCGATGGAGCGTTCTATGGGCCGAAACTTGACTTCAAGCTTCGTGATTCCATGGGAAGGACTTGGCAATGCGGAACCATTCAATTAGATGTTAATTTACCTCATCGTTTTGGCTGCTTCTACATTGATGAAAACGGTGAAAAGAAAGAGCCATATATGCTTCACCGCGTCGTTTTTGGCTCAGTTGAGCGTTTCATCGGCGTCATCACCGAAAACTATGGCGGTGCTTTCCCAACTTGGCTTGCCCCGCATCAAGCGATTATCCTTCCAGTTTCTAACCTTGCCCACGAAGGATACGCCAAAGAAGTCTATGATGCCCTTCAAAAAGCAGGAATCCGAGTCTTGCTTGATAATTCCAATGAAAAACTTGGCTATCGCTTAAGAAATGCCCAAGTTCAAAAGATTCCATTCACTCTTGTCGTCGGCGACAAAGAGAAAGAGACTCGCTCCGTCACTTATAGAATCTACGGAAGTGAAAAGCAAATTACTCTATCTTTGGATGAATTCATTGCTTTGATCAAGAATTCCATTGATAAGATGCTTCGTTACTAAAATAAAAGGCTACTAAGATAAAAAACTTAGTAGCCTTTTAATTTTGGAAATATCTAGGCGATTGCCTGGATATTTTTCACTTATATTCAGTGATATTTGTTGGAATGGTAAGCTCTTTTGCACTATAGGCAACGCTGGCTTTGACCTCGTAATTGAATCCGGTTTTTGCCGAACAAGTGTAGCTATAATCTAAACTGACCAATTTTCCATTGTCAAAACCTAAAATGATCGTTCCAGAAAGAGCGCCTTCGTATTCCACTGGGGTAAAGTCATTAAAGGAAGATGAATAAGTCCCTTTGGCCGCGTCATATTGAAAATTCTCTTTGGCGAATTTCTCTCTGACCGCAGACACAGAATCATTTAGTTTTTTCAAATTAAATTCGCCACCACGTTTTCTGAAATCATCGTAGCCAGGTTCGGAGATCCTAAGGTTAAACGTATTTTTCTCGTCGTAACGGTAATAGTTATTAAACGTCCCATCATCCATTATTTGAAAATAGCTTTCGACTAATTCATAGCTACTCTCTTCTTTTGAGGCAGTGGAAAGGCTGCTTGTGTATGACTTATGATTTTTGTAAACGATGTTTCCGTATTTTTGATAAGCATCGGTGATGTACTGATCTTTAATTTCGGATGAGCCAGAATATTCAAAGGCATCAATTTTCATCGTGTAATCGGTAGCGTGCGAGTAATCAACGGCGTTATCCGCAAGCGTGCTATCGCCAAACAAAGCCTTGTTCCAATCGAAATTGTCCATGAATGGTGAATATTCGACTATGTGCTCGGTATCGAAAACCTCACATCCGGTACATTTATAGCCTTTGGTTCCAACTTCGGTGGCAGTAGCTTCTGTGATCACTTCTAAAGTCGTCCCGAAAGTGTGAACGTGGGTGCTACTTGAACTTGTTGAGCTCGAAGAGCTATCGCTACCTTTTGATGATCCACTCGAACTTGAGGAACTATCGCCATTAGAGGAGCTGCTCGACGATGAGATTGATTCGCCTCCACTTTGAGAACTTGATAAGTTATCTTTGTCATCTCCTTTCGAGTCAGATGAACTCGATGAATCATCGCCATTCGATGAGTTAGAAACATCGCTGCTTTTGGATGATGTAGTGGAATCGCCTTTTGATGAAATGCCGTTATTTGATGAGACAATCACGGTATCACTGCCATTGATGGCTGCGTTTCCTTTGAATCCTACGCACAAGATAGTAGCTAAAGCAAGAAGCGCAGAGACGCTACAAACGCCAACGACGATCCTTCTATTTTTCCTTGATTCGCTCTTCTCGAGATCTTTCTTTTCGTTTTCTTCCATATGAATGAAACTCCTTAAAACTCAAATATTATATGGATTTGATTAAAAAAATCGACATGAAAAAGCAGATTGCGATAAAAGCTATCGCAAAAAGCCGATTTTTTCGATTGTCCTTTAATAGGTCCGATTTGCTTTGTTACAGAAAAAGAGTTCTATAAAACATTAGTCACGTTTACTTTGAATCAATTGGGGTTTAGTTACTGCTTTTGATGGTTTTTAAAATCTGAAATCAAAAATATCTTTTCTATATCCTCATTTGCACTACCAATCGATTCTCTAAATAAGCTCAAAATAGCATGGCCTTTTTATAGCAATTAAAAAACCTACCCATTTTATGAAGGGTAGGTTAAAGAACAATGCTTCTTTAAAATTATTGAGAGACTGTGA
>CAVAYV010000018.1:0-9125 GCA_963593015.1 bacterium
TGTTATTTATCGTGTGTATCGATGGCCACTATTTTTTGATCGTCATCATTGGGCGGATGCCAATGGTTGCATCACTTGGATTCGCTGTGGTCTTATGAACGCCATCCTCGCCTCCATATTTGACGCAGTATTTGCCTTTATTAGCATCGCCGTTGGCGTTTGGTTTGATTGGAGTTCTCGTCCAATACCTTCCATAGCTATCACTGCTAGCAAAAGCGCCTCTTGCCTTGGCATAATCCGTTACTTTGGATTTGGCGTATGGGCTTTGACCACCACCGATAATATATGTATCCTTTGACAAATCTTTATAGCTTAATAAGTAAACTTTGTCTTCGGTTGCGGCAGTGGCATATTCATATGAATACGTGTTTGAAAAGCAAGCGCTATCATTATCATTGGCGGCGCTAGTAACTTTGCCATAGGCATCACCAAGTCTAAAAGCACTATTATAGAAATTGGTTGTTAGCCAAGATCTGATGTTTGAATCTTTATAGGTCTTTTCAGTCGCGCTATCAAAGGCATGAGCGTCGAGGACATAGGTCGAAAGCAAACGATATTCGCCTTTCGGAGTATTGTAATAATCATTACAGATATCCCAGGCGATAGGTTCGCATTTGAACCAATACGTATCTCCGGACTTAATCTGGTTGCCGTCAGAGAAAGTATAGGTACTTTCAACTGGAGCGGCGACTGTTTTTGCGTAATAAGTAGCGCCAATGCGGTACCAGCCATTGCTTTCTTCCGTTAAACCTTCAAGAGTTCCAATGACTGATGCATCAGTAACGTGAGTTTGTGGATATAAGCCATATTTAGCGGTTTTTGTGCCATTGATTGTAGGCTCGATTCCTAAAGCACTCTTGCTAGCGGCAGTCCAATCGAATTTGGCACTCAACGAAACGTTGGCTTCGGCAATCGTGAAGGTGTATGGATTGGCGGTGGACACCAAAGTGTCACCGTTATACCAACCTTTGAATTCATAACCTTCGTTAGCGGTAGCTCTAACCGTTGCTCTTTCACCAGTGTAGACAGCGCCATCCACAGATGAAGAAACGCTTCCTTTGCTGGAATCGGAAGAAGTAACAGTCACATAGAAAGATGGGAGCGCGGTCCATTTAGCATAAACGGTGATGTCAGCTGTCGAATGAGCGGCGATTTTAGTAAATGCGGTGCTATAGTCAGAATCGCTATACCAGCCATTGAAGGTATAGCCGCGCTTAGTTGGGGCTAATAAAGTGATCTCATTAGATTCGATGGTATAAGTAGCAGGATTAGCGGCATTATTAGTGCCACCATCAAGCTCATAATTAATGTGATAAACGGTTGGGTTGAATTTGGCATATAAAGTGATATCGCCAGTGGATCCTTTCTCAATCGAATCGACAGCCGAAGCAAATTGAGAATCTTCATACCAGCCTAAGAAGTCATAGCCGGTTTTCGTGGCGTTATTCAAAGCCAAAGTTTCTGTCTCGATGGTATATTTGGTTGGGTTAGAAACGTCATTGGTGCCGCCATTAAGTTCGTAGCTAATGGTGTATTCGATAATCGTCCATTTAGCATAAACGGTGATATTCCCAGTGGTGCCCGCTTTAACGCCGGTTACTTTGGTTGTGAAACTAGAATCGCTATACCAGCCATCAAAGGAATAACCATCTCTATCTGGTTCCTCGAAAGTGACTGTTTTGCCTTCAGTATAGGATTTTGGGTTATTTTTGTCGTTAGTGCCGCCATTCAAAACATAGCTAATGGCATAGGTGTTAGTGACTGATGAGCTAGAAACGCTACTTGTAGTGCTACTACTGCTGCTATCGCTCTTACTAGCGGACGATGATGAATCCCCCCCACCGCAACTGGCAAGCAATGGAGCGACGAGCAATGCGCTGCTTAAGCTAAATAATATTTTTTTCTTTTTATCCATAAATTCCTCCTTGATAAAAAATATCCACACAAATTTGGTAGTTTAATAAAAAGTCGATGATAATTCAATCGATATTAAATCGATATGTGATCAAAATTTTATATATCAGTAATTGGTTAGTGTTTTATCTGTTTATTATGTAATTCGGATGCTTTTTAAGGTGCTTTTTTAGCTCGAATAATACTTCGGTGCCCTCCTCCGATCGGAGATTATGCTCTTCTTTCGTAACCAAACCGTAATTTGGATTGATTGAATCGTTTTGATTGCTAAAGTTTTTTGATTTTATAGCATTTCGCGTTTTCACGAAGATCGAATCAAGAACTAATCCTCTTTCTAGTTTGACACCGATATGGTTTCAACGAAAGAAAACCAATTACGATGAGTTATTAGTCTTCCGAACAAAAATCGTAGTAACGCAAAAACAAAAAAACGCCAAGCTATACAAACCTGACGTCTTTTTCATTTTGCTAGCGCAGGATGAGAAAGGATTAATGAACCTGCGTGTTATCACGAATCAAGCCTATTACTTGATTTCGATGCGGTTGTTTTCTTCTTTCTTGATCGGATTCTCTTTTGGGAAGCTCACAGAAAGAATGCCGTTTTCGAAGCTAGCGTTGATAGTCTTCATGTCAATGTCACCGACATAGTAACTTCTAGAAGCCACTCCGTAGAAACGCTCACGGTGTAAGAATTTCTTATCAGAGGAGTTAGTTTCAGAATTATTGTTGACGGTGGCTTTCACAGTTAAATAGCCATCATCAAGAGAAAGTTCGATATCCTTCTTATCAATCCCTGGAAGTTCCACTTCAAGGGTGTAGTTTTCGTTGTCTTCTTTGATATCTGTTCTCATTTGAAGAGATTTGCTAGTCTCTGGGACAAACCAATCGTTGAAGAATTTTTCAATGGCGTTATTTCTATTTTTTAAATCGTACATATGTTGTACCTCCTATTGGTATTTTTTAGCACTCCTTAGTTCCAAGTGCTAACAATATAATACAACCCTTTTTAGCACTGTCAAGTAGTGAGTGCTAATTTTTTTATTTTTTTGTTCGTTCTTTCTCTTTTCACTCCAATTAAAAGAAAAGCGCTCAGTTTTATTTGAACGCTTTTAGTCTGTTAGCGATGCGAATGTGGCATTTAAGAAGTTAGCCAAATCAATTGGCGATAGTTCTACTTGGTACCCCTTCTTCCCGGCAGATATCGTTATTTTATCGAATAGCCTTGCTGTTTCCTCTATATATACAGGCATAGGCTTTTTTAAACCAATGGGGCTACAGCCTCCATGAACATAACCGGTCAAAGGCAACAAATCTTTCTGTTTAATCATTTGAATGCTTTTTGATTCTGAGACTTTTGCCGCTTTTTTAAGATTCAGTTCCTTATTTACCGGCACTTCAAAAATAAAGTGTTCTTTCCTTTCATTTTCGCAAACTAGGCTTTTGAAAACGGAATCGGGGTCCTCTCTTAAGACCATGGCGACTGTCTCGCCACTAGTGATGGAAGGATCATACTCAAAGGGACGATATAAGATGTTATTCACATCCAATAAGCGCATTACATTAGTCTTTTCCATAATTTAAAAGCCGTGGAATTCCACGGCAATCTCAATTGATATTTACTTATTTGCTTTCTTTGAACCATTCGAGAACGAAGCACTCGAAAGAAGAAATAGCGCTTAAGGTTGTGCAAATGCCAGTCATCGTGAAACCATAGGCAAGAGTGAACATCGAACGATATGGGTGATCAGCAATGCCAGGGGCGGAGAAGACAAGGATTGAAACGACGATTAAGCAAAGGCAAGAGATCAAATGCAAAAAGCCGGAGAACTTGTGGCTGGCTTCTGGATTTGGAAGAGTGAAGACCGTTCCAAGGATTTGGAAGACAACAGCGATGATAAGAAGAGCAAAGGCGCAGATATAAGCACCGTTTGGGTCCACTAATTGGTTAGCGCTATTGCCGAAGACAAAATCATAGCCTCTGATGGAGAAAACGTATCCTCCGGAAGTAACCGCATAATGAACGCCAGGACCGATTGGGAAAAGCAATGCGCAAACGGTCAAAAGGGTCGCGGTAATAGCTAAGATGGCAAATAAGTTAATTTTCTTTTTCATAATTTAACGTCCTTTTTCGTTAAGCGAAATAATATTACTCATTTAGGGTTTTGCTTGCAAGAATAATAAGGCATAGCCTTAAGAGATAGTGATCTTTGCTTCGGCATCGCCAATGGAGTCAATGGTGATTTTTTTGCTGAAGGTACTGCCGTTATTCATCAGCGGGGAATTGTGATAATAGTAATTTGGGAAGCTTGATTTGTAGGAATCGAAGGTGAAACTATTCCCTTCGTAGAACAAAGAAGAATCATCCGCTTTTGCTTTCTTTCTACGGTCGGCAAAGATGGAACTAGGGTCATTATCCGTATCAAAGTTCTTTTTTTCCGTTGCATCCAAAAGCTGAATCAACCGATATTCCGGATTGACGTAGTTATATGCGCTTGAATTGCTATGAGCGATATATGTCGCTATGTAATTGGCGTCTTTTTTAACGCTATCGACATAAACGAATTCGCCAGCGTTATTCCTCGCCACCATCCTAGCATCGACATGATAAATGCGGATGCCCTTTTTGGTAAAACCCTTTAAGCCATTGCCAGCATAAAGAGAGTCTGAATCTTTTTGGTTAAGACCGCTAGGAGTGTAGAATTCCACCAAAATATATTCATCAAAAGCGCTGCCATTCCAGCCATTATCACTTGGAATAACCAAGCAATCCCCGCCTTCTTCATAAGGTTTTAAGGTATAAGTGCCAATCTCGCTCCCATCTTGAGGGCTAGCCCAGCCAAGAGCCAATTTTGAAAAAGAATTATGATCAAGGATGTTATGATCCATCATGTCTAGTTGGCCAGTAGGGGAATAATTATGTCCGCCTTTTTCTATTAAAGAGGAGCTGACTTTAGAAACATAATAGTCATCTAAGCCAAGCATATGGCCAGTCTCATGGATATATGTGTGGGCGTCAATGGAGTCAATCCCATAACCAACGTCCATAAAGTCATAGCTCGCCCAAGAGTAACGATATCCCAAAGGGCTTAACAAAGAAGTTGACTTTAAATTATAATCCGAATAGGTATAAGCCCAGAATGTTAGTGGAACATCCGAACTTTTCGTGTAATTGGGGGCGCCATAAACTAGCCAGACTCCATCTATTAAGCCATCAGCATCACTATCAAAATCAGTGGCTTTGGTGTCGTAAGTGACTTTGTACCATTTCACTGCTTCTTCAAGCAAACGAACGGTTGGTTGGAAATAGCGGTTTTGGCTATCGCTAAAAGAATGAATTTCATCAACCGTATACCCACATTCCCACCAGTCGGTGACAAACCCATCGATATCGAGCTTTCCATACGATGATTTTTTATAGAAGCTTTTGACTGATTCCCAGCCCGTATCCTCACTTTCGCCAAAAAAAGCTTTTTCAATTCTTTCTTTATTAGAAGCTGTGGCATTTTTCTCATACCCCTCAATTTCGATAGGGATAACTAGAATTTTAGGGCTGCCAACAGAAGAAATGACGTAGTCTCCGTTGGTGAGATTTATTTTTTTGATGTTGATGTCAGAGCTATCGGCGCTATAAGCGATAGAGGAACCATCATTTCGCTGCGATTCAATGTCTTGGCTATTGTTGTTCCGTTTATTAGTAATCTCATAAAGAGAGGAGCAGCTATTCAAAAGGCAAACTGAAAGAACCGTTAAAACGGTTCCTTGTAACAAACACTTTTGGAAATCCCTCTTCATCGCATGCTTAAAATAACATAGTTATTTATTTATGTAACTCTTTAATTTTGTCTTGTATATCTTTCGTCGATAGTTTGAGTTCTTTCTTTTCTTTGGTGGATAGTTTCTTTAAATATCCCAATTGTTTGTTTAAATCATCTAATTTATTGCTAAGCGGATATGTCGGGTTATTAATATTCGCATTCAATCTAAGCTCAGCTGCTTTAGCCTCTAGCAGAAGTTCAGGGTTTTCCTTCTTTTTAGTCTCTTTAGAAGAAAATTTATTACTCTTGGCGTTTTCCTTTTTTGATTCTAAAGACGCGACTTCTCCTTTTTTAGAAGATTTCGCTTTTTCTTTTTTTGGAGCGGATTTCGCTTTGGAAGGCGCTTCCGCTTCTTTTTTTGAAACGCTTTTCTTGGAAGAAGCTTTCTTAGGAGTGCCTGATTTCTTAAAAGGACGATACATCAGAGGCTCTATCACTTCCAAAGACACCCCCTCTGGCAAAACGGCATTGTTAACATAAGTAAGATTCTCTCCAATCGGATTCAAATGGATAGGTGAGCTTTCCTTTTTGTTTTTCTTCGAATCCTTTTTCTTTGAAGGAGCTTTGCTAACGGTGTTTATAGCATCAGTTTTTTCTTCTTTCTTGGATTTTTTATTCTCCTTTTTAGAAGAAACTTTTTCCCTTTTTGCTTCGGTATTTATTGCTTTCTTCTCCTCTTTAATCTGTTCTGATTTTGGGTCAGTTTTAGGAGGTTTTTTGGCATTATCTTCTTTTTTAGGTGTGTTTTGCGCTGTTTTTCCATAAGCAAAACTCGCTCTGAAATGACCAAATTCATGAGAAATAATCAGAGAATTGCCGTTATTTTCGTAAATCTTCTTTTCACCAGGTTTTAAAGATGATGTTTCTTTGGAGATTAACTCAATATTTTTTGTGGTTAAATCCAAAGGACCATGAATCATAGGAAAATAAGCGACAGAATCATCTCGGATCAAAACGGCGATTCTTTGGGCAAGTTTATAGATGGCTTCGCTTGGATTATTGCCATTATCATAGTAAACACGAGAACTATTAGAAATATTCTTGATATCCTTCTTCACTTCCGCTTCTAGTTTCGGTTTTTCTAATTTAGGTTCCACGTTATTTAAAAGTTGTTCTTTTTCTTTCAAAAGGCGCTCTTCTTTGTAGGAAAAAGACTTTTTGTCTTCGTCGCTATATTTCGTTAAAGTTTTTATGGCGTCATCGATAACGGCGATTTTCTTATTCGCTTTGACTTGCGGATCTTTAAGTATCGAATTCAAGCGATGATCAAGTTCGCTTAAAGGATCTTTTTTGTTTTCTTTGGTAACGATATCTTTTTTGACGCTAGGCGTCTTTTTGCTGTTATTGTTCTTGTTCTCTAATTTCCCTGTGTAGATTTCCCCAAAATTACGCGCAAGTTCCCCATTAGGCATAATTTTGTAGACATCGAGGTAGCGTCCATGCTGCGAATCCAATTTGTTCAGTTTCAACAAATCGCTGGTTAAGGTCTTATCCTGGGTTATCACTAAGATTTTGTTTTTTATTCTTAGTTCCACGATTTTTTGCGTGATGGCTTGATCAGCGAAGTCACCTTCCGTGACCCCCTTTAATATTTCGATCGTTTTCCCATGCCATTTATTGTGGCGAAGGATTTTAAGGGCACGTTTTGCCCCAATGCGGGCTTCGTTTTTCTCATTATTCCCGCAATGTTTCTTTAATTCTTTGATGCATTCCTCAAGAATGACCACGCGTAGACCGTCCTTCCAATATTCCTTGCTGGCAGCTAAAGTATCCATGAAGTTTGGAAATCCGTCTTCCATTAGAGAGCAAGTGTCCAACAAGACATAGTCATATTCCGAAAGGAATTTCGCTAAGCTTGAGGATCTTTTCTCCTCACTATACATTAATATTTATACCTCCTAATCAGTTTTACATTTTATTACTATCGGCCTCTTTAATAAAGAAATTACAAACTCGTCATCCTAATCTAGTTCATTAAATTCATCGAAAACGCTTAGTTTGCTATCTTCTGGGTATTTCCTTTTGAATTCTTCCCATTCCCAAGGCTTGGTTTTCACAATATGGAAATATGGCCAAAGACGGATGGATTGACAATAATGCCTGATGGCGGTTTCTTTCCGCATTTTTCTTTGCTCGTTATAGATGCGTGAGACAAACATCCTTGTTTTATTGTGCTTATAAACATGATTGATTGTATCTTGATCAGGCATCATAAGTTTATGAGTCTTTAAGTATTTCCGGCACTTAACAAAGGAATTATCTTTTCTTATTTTGCCGATATCGAAAAGAATGACCCCTGTATTGCCATAGCTTGATTCCCTATTAACATCGTGCACTAACGCCAGATCTTTACCTTCCAGATTGATGTTATAGAAATTAGAGACATCTTTCAAAACCAATGTATCAGCATCTAAATACAGGATTCTGTCAGGTATTTCCGGAATCAAATCCATCAATAAACGAAGATAAGCAAAAGGCGTATACATCGAAGAGAAATTCTTGTTATCTTCCAAAAATTCTTTTTTGAACATCTTCGTGGCGTCAATGAGAGCGACGTCGTTGCTCTTATTGAATCTTTTAATGCCTTCTTCTATCTTTTTCCGATGCATTTCGCTTATAGGAGAATAAGCAGGATTCACATCTCTCAAATCCGCGGTCAATAAAAAAACATGCACCGTTTCTTTGGTGTTTTTCGCAAGAGAAAAGGCGCTCAAAAAAGCACCCCTATATATTTTCTCGTTTCCGCAATAGCAAACATTCACTTCTTATAGCTCCTAACATTCGCTAAAGCGTACTCCTTCTTCAAAGAGATATATTCTTTCAAAATGTTATCAAATTCATCGTTTTTATAGATATGATGAACCTGATCTATAACCCAAGGTTTTCCATTTACCCAATGAGGATAAGGGAACATCTCTAACATTGGCGTGAAATGCCTAATCACTGTCGCTTTGTTTAGCTTTCTTTGCTCATTGTATTCGCGTTTATAATGTTTGATCTTCTTCGCTTTCCGGAACACTTTATTCATCGCGTCTTGATCCGGATGCTTCATTTTCTTAGTGGCGATCAATTCTCTGGATTTGACCATGAGACCATCAAGGCGAATCTTTGGCAAATCCAAAAGCATTACCCCAGCATTGCAATAGGTAGGATGGAAAAAGCCAATGCGCCTATTGTCTAAAACGCATCCGATGTCGGCATTATCCATATCGCTATGGAAGAAATTAGACAAATCCTTCATAACAAGGGTGTCGCAATCCAAATATAAGACCCGGTCAGGCATGCCTTCAATCAAATCCAAAAAAGTTCTGATCAAACAATATGGCGTATAATCATTATCAAGATTAACCGTCAAAGCGAGTTCGCCTTTGATAAGAGGAGTAACATCCTTTATAG
>CAVAYV010000019.1:0-4327 GCA_963593015.1 bacterium
TGCGGACGGATTTCGGGGCTTTTTTCGCGTTTTTGGGGTTTGTCCGCACGTACTTTCGTCCGCACATTTCCGAATTCCTTCGATGCCATCTAGCATTTTCGGGACCCGAATTCCGCTAAAACTTTATTTCCTAAGTCTATCGCGGCTACCAATTACGCCATGCCCGCATTAATTGCGTTTCTTAAGAAAGCGTTTTCTTTTGAAAGCCTAGTAATTATAAACTTAACGAAGCACAATCACAACAAAGGGTTTTAAAAGAAAAAATCGCTGCAGAACAGCGATCTTTTTTACAATTCTTATAAGTTGCTATATCCGCCGAAGCCTACCATAAAGGAATCTAGCATTCCCTCGGCAAAGCGTTCCATTGTGGACATAGAAGAATTGTGTTTGCTTCTCTTTTTCTCTAAGCGAGCACGTACTTTTTCTTGATACTGTGTTGACATAACGAGCGACCTCCTTGCGATTAATAAGCCCCCTTCTTTTTAGGGGGTTGCGTATTATAACTTATTAAAAATTGAGGTCAAGACTGTGTAACCGCTTTCAATATTTGTTCGCTTTTAAAGCTTTTAAATTGCTTGTTCTTCCCTGTTTCACTAAGCGATTATAATTCTCGTTTAATGCCTTTTCATATTGGGAACGGCTATTGATGTTTGGCGAATAGAATTTCATCTTGTTTAAAAATTCTGGCAGATATTGAATCTTTTCCCAAATATCAGGTCTATCGTAAGGATATTTGTCTTCTTCAGCCATATTTATTGGAGTTAGTTTCAAATAGTCTTGAACCATAAACGGGAACTTCTTGGCGTATTCCATCGTTTTTTCAATTGAGATTGTGCTCGCTTTTGATTTTGGAGACAAAGCTAACTCCACAACCGTAAAACCTAAAGGAATTATAGCTTCAGGAAAACCAACCTGTTCAGCGGCCTCTATTGCCATTTGGCAACGCATCACCGCACTTGGATTGGCTAAGCCAACATCTTCATAAGCCGTGATCAAAAGTCTTCTTTTAATTGAGTCAAGGTCTTCTGCAATGCATAGCCTCGCTAAATAATATAGGCTTGCATCAGCATCAGACCCGCGAATGCTTTTTTGAAGTGCGGAAACCGAATCATAATGCTCTTCTTCGTTTTTATCCATCGCATAGTTAGGAACTCTTTCGATTCTTTTTAGCTCTTCAACGCCGATTTCTTGCCCCTTTTCGTATTGGATCGAAGTTTGCTCTAACATATTAAGGGCGAATCTCAAATCCCCGCCAGATAAGGTAGCAATATATTCAAGACCTTCTTTGCTAATTTTATATTCGTTATTAAGACCTTTACTAGATTTCAATGCGTTATCAAGACCAATCACTACTTCTTCCTTGCTCAAAGGCTTGATTTCAAAAATACGGCATCTGCTTCTAATCGCGCGATTGATTGCGATATAAGGATTTGCGGTGGTGGCCCCAATTAAAAAGAACGTTCCGTTTTCAACGTATGGCAATAATAAGTCCTGTTTTGTTTTATCTAAGCGATGCACTTCATCCATGATGATTATCGCATGCCCAAAAAGTTTGGCATCCTCAATTGCTTGTTGCATTTCTTTTTTATCAGTCGTAACCGCATTAAGTAATGCATAATGGATGCCCATACTTTTAGCGTAGGCCATGGCAATCGTGGTCTTGCCAGTTCCTGGAGGCCCAAAAAGAATCATTGAAACAGGAGCTTTCTTTTCAACGCTTTTGCGAAGGAAGCCACTATCCCCAACCAATTCTTTTTGACCAATAATCTCATCTAGATTCTTTGGACGTACTCTAAAAGCAAGAGGTTCTAACATATTTCATATTTTATAACAAATAACGAATATAAAATAGCGAATGCTATTTCGATATCTCTGACATAATGGAGTCTTTAAGGGGTTTGGAAGATGCTGTTACATTGCATCTATAAACGAATCTATATAGGGAGCTACTTCATCAAATCCAAGCCCGGCCGCGCCGTCACTGAGGGAGCCGGTATGGTGGAGGGCTCATCTATACACGTAATTCGTTGGTGATGCAGTACTCTTTGAAATAAAATACATTAAAGCAAAATATAAAACATTCAAAAAAACGTTTTATATCAAAACTCTTTTTTAAAATAGTTAAGACTATTTGGAATTTTTTAAAATGATAAAATTGTGAATAGCATTCGAATAAGCGTTCACGTTTTCTAGACTTGTTCTTTTAGAGAATAAGATGTCTCCAAAATAGACGCCATCATAACTAAATAAAACTTTGTATCTCGTTTTAAGTAAGGCATTTGTTTCTTCTTTTTCATAAACAAATTTTGAATAGGTAGGCGGATATCTCGTTTGGCTCTCATCGAAGCTGAAATCCATCGTAACAAGATATTGAATATCCGAATAGTAATTTTCAATGCCATCACTGTAACCAGCGATTTTAAAAGAAGAATAATTGCTAAAATTAGCCTCAGCAGAAAGTCTAACGCATATGTCCGTAGTTTCATTGGAAAAAAAGGAATAAGCAGTGCTAGGTTCGATATTCTCACAGATATCGTCAAAACTAGTTTGTTTCTTTTCGTCTGAGCAAAACCCGAAAATATAATATACAAAAGTAAAATCATTAAAAGAAGGATCTTCTCTAAAATTAAATGTGGTTGTAATTTTCTTAGAATCTTTTTTCTTCATTCCAAGATCAAACGCTTCCTTAAATTGTCCAAAATCATAATATCTATTTATTGTTTGGGTAGTAATTATATTTGTCTTGCCTTCGCAGGAGCAAAGAAGGACCGGTAAACAAAATAGCGAGATAAGCGTTGTTCTATGTTTCATAAATCTCCTCTTGGGCATATATATTTACCGTAAATTGTAGATTTATAATTATTGGAGCATGAATGTGTTGATGTCAAAATCAAGTCATAAGCACCGCAGGCATTGCTGAAAATATTCCCGTTGAAATCATTCCAGCTTAGCTTAGAAATTATTTTTTCACCATACCACCCACTCATAACATACGCATAGTTATCATCGTAAGCAAAAGCAACCATCGAATGGTGAAGAGTGTTCAAAATAACCGGACGACCTGCCTTTATTCCATTTTTTACTACATCAAATTGTTTTCCGCTTAATATATCAGAAAGGTTTCCTTCCGAAGTGTTAACTTGATAGGAAAGAGCTCTAGTTGATCCGATATACGAATTGATGAGCTGAAATTGTTCAGAATTAGAAAGTCCTCTATTTGCGATGCTTATATTCAAAGAATTATTGCAAAAATTAATCAAATACGAATGGAATTGTTCTGCTTTGCTAGCAGGCGAAGTAGAGAAAGATTCGCAATTGATTTTGCCTTCAGATACAGGCGAATCATAAAGTTCTTCAATGACAAAGTCACTCCATATAGAGTCATAATAATCGAATAATATTTGCATCGCGACTAACGCACATGTGCCAACTTTATTTTCGCCAAAGCCATCTTCTTTTAAATTTTTAAAATAATAAGAATATTTGGAATGTATAGCCGTAGAAGGAATATTGGAATATTCAATCGCTTGTAACGAATTGTTTATGCTTAGTGACCGATCAATAGAGATCGAAATCTCTCTATTTGAAACCAAATCAAAAAGCTTATTTCCATAAACACCCAAATATTTGTTGCAAGTCCCATCGTTGTTATAAACAAGATAATCAGGTGAAAATCCTAACTTATTTTTTAAAAAAGGGTTACTTCCACCATTAAAAGTATTTACAATATAACCAGTTTCTTTTTCTACTAGTTTCGAATGATTGCCTTCGATTTCCAAAACATATTTAGCGCAGCAATTAGTGTCAAAAACATCCGTATGCTTCAGCTGTTGAACAAAATTCAAAGAGGAAAAGCAAATAGACGAGGTGAGCATTCCCATCGAAATTAATGCTTTTATCATGTTTTTCATTATATTCAAAAAAACAAGCAGCGTCAATAAAGTTGCTTTGTCTATATAATATGTCTTTTTTCAAAATAAAAAATCTTAGCTTATCGCCAAGATGGGAATGCTTTAACTGGTGCCGTCTAGCGGAATCGAACCACCAACCTATTGATTACAAATCAATTGCTCTGCCAATTGAGCTAAGACGGCATTTATTTCTGGTGGGTGTTAGAGGTGTCGAACCTCCGACCTCTTCCGTGTGAAGGAAGCGCTCTCCCGCTGAGCTAAACACCCGCGTAGAGAATATTACCCTTTTAAGAACAATCTTTAAAGAATAAATCCACCAATTTTAAGAAAAAACCACTCTTTCGAGCGGCATTTAAGCAAATGGTGGGCCTTAATGGGTTTGAACCATCGACCTTGCGCTTATCAAGCGCACGCTC
>CAVAYV010000020.1:0-2994 GCA_963593015.1 bacterium
CTCACGATCTCCTCCGTGACAGGGAGGCATGTTAGACCGCTACACCAATGGTCCACTCTTTCGAGCGTGTAGAAATATACCATAATCGAAAATGTTACGCAACAAAAAAACGCTCGATTTTGCTTCGAGCGTTACTGCTTATTTAACTCCCACGAAGCGTTTTAATGATTCTTCAGGGAAATAGCCAACTTGTTTGTTCTTCAATTCGCCGTTCTCGAAGAATAGCAATGTCGGGATTGAGAACACTTGATACGTGGCAGCAATCGCTGGGGCATCATCGACGTTAACCTTTATTACAACAATTTCTGGATGTTCTTCAGCAAGTTTTTCCACTAAAGGCATAAGCATTTTGCAAGGACCGCACCATTCTGCGAAGAAATCCACAAGAACTTTGCCACCTTTGATTTTTTCATCAAATTCTGTTTTGTCTTTTATTTGTAATTCCATTTTGTTTTTCTCCTATGCCAATATTAGCGTAAATACAATCGCAATTATAGCAATATGCACTGGGTAAAAGAAATATTCAAAGTATCTAAACCATTTGCTGTCATAACCCCTTGAGCCAGAATAGCAAAGCAATATTATTGCATCTAATAGGCAGTAGTTTTGTATTTTCGTGTCTGGGTTTTCGTAAACGTCCAAATGCCAATTGAGATATGAGCTGCCCCATAAAACCAAGACAACAATAGTGAATAATGTTACCCCTATCACATTAACTAAGCGTCTGTATTCAGGGGTTTGTTGGTATTTTTCTAATGCTTCGTCTTCCAGCTTCAGGCCTTTTTTAACCCAAAGATCAGACAATTCGTAGGCGTAGTAGAATCCTAAAAATATGAGAAAACCGAAAAGATTATAAGAACTTCTTAAGAAATCTGGAAAATATTGCATTGTTTCAAAGCCATATCTATCGATTACACCCAAAGTGTAGCAACCTAATATATAAATGATTGGCAAGACTGATAACCATCTTATTTTTTTGTTCTTGTTTTCTAGTAGATAAACGAATAGCGCGTATAAAAGGAGATCAGTGAAGGCTTGAGCGTTCATCTGGCTGCCTAAGTCACTTAATATTGATGTGTATCCAGTATTAGTACTATAACGATAGCAAGAATATAAAATGGCTTGGATAACCGCAATGCCGGCCCACATGTAGAAAAGACGCAATATGTAGCGCTTTCTGTCGGAAGTATGCCTAAGGCCTTCAGCCAAAAAGAAGACAAAAAGTGGGAAAGCCAGCCGGCCGACGATCCTTAAGATTGAGCCGACTTGATAAACTTGCGTAGTATCGGAATAATTGGCAACCATAAATAATCCGATATGGTCTAAGGCCATTGCGATAAGAGCAAAAATTTTTATCCAGAATTGGGGAATTTTTTGATATTTTGGTACCATTTTAACTCCTTTGTTGAATTATCAAAACTAAGCAAGAGAAGAGGTTATTTGTTGCATGTGCGATATAAGAAGCTCCAAAACCAAACTTATCATAAGCAAAGGCCAAAGCTAAACCAGCGAAAATATAAGGAGGCAAATTAAGCCATTCCACTAAGCTTGATATATTCGACCAATCAAAATGAATAAACCCAAAGAACAAAGCCGTTCCGATGTAAGCCACAAATGTACTAGCCCTTTTCAAAAAATTGAATAATCCCAATCTATAGGCAGCTTCCTCGACAAAAGGGCCAACAAGTCCAAAAATCAAGAGAGACAACCACGGGTAGGCGTTTTCGATTGCCACAATATTGCTCTGATTTTGATTGCTTTGCCCATTGATAAAGTTGGCTATGAGGTTTGAATAGATTAAATCGAAGAAAACAATCGCTAGACAAACCAAAAAGCCAAAATAAGTTTTACTCTGTTTGAATTTAGCAAGAAGCTTAAGATTTTTATCCCATAGCAAAAGGAGAACCAAAATGAAAATTATGCCATATGTCGGAAAGAAAATCGCCGCCAAACCATCGCCTGTCGATAGATAATTTGTAAGGGCGTCATTTAATGTTGAATCTGAATATCCTTGTGAAATAAGGATATTTCTTTCGATAAATAATGCAATCATCTCTACGATGATTTCGATTATCTGCAACCCTAAAAATCCTAAACAAAATACCCCAATCTCTTTAGATGGCCCTAGTGGCGTCACCTCACGCCATCTCCTAGCGACTGTCTCATCATCGTTGAGCGCATGACATTCTGGGCATTCTAAAAGGGCGCTATCGTATTCTTGGTTGCAATGTTGGCATTGTGTTTTTGAGAATTTTGTTTTCATTTTTCTAATAATTTTTCGATGACATTATATATTGAAAACGTTTCTTAAGTTAGTGATAATTAATTAAAATTAATTACCTTGAGGAAACGCCTATGGACACTGCCACGATTATAAATATTCTGAATTATTCTCTTATTGGACTTTTTGTCTTAGTCATCGTCTCCTTGGTATTTGGTTTTATTCGTGGTCTTTTCCGTGGCTGGAGATACGGCACTTATAGATTAGGGTATTTCCTTCTGCATGTTATTGTTTGCTTTGTTCTTTTAGACTATGTTGCCAATTGGATTGGGCAATTTGATGTTAGCGGTTTTTTAGGGGCATCAGGGAGCTTTGCCATTAATGGAAAAACGATTTCCTATAGCGTAAGTTCCATTAGAGCGACTGGCGAAAGCATTATCACTCAATTAATCAGAAATTTTTCCGCGACAACAGATCCGGCTAAAGCCAGTGAGCTGGCTTTTTCCTTGGTGGATTCGCTACTTAAGATTCTTACTATTTTGGTTGAAGGAATCCTTTTAGCCACCGTCTTTAGTCTATTTTGCTTCCTTTTGTGGCATATCGCCTTCAAAAGGGTCATGCCTCTTAAAAAGAGAAAAGCGTCATATAAGAAAGGCAGGCTTGCCAGCGCTTTTAGCGATTTTTTGATTGTCGCTATTGTCGGATCGATGATCTTGGTGCCGGCTTCTTCGCTTATCAATAGTTTGATGCATGGCTTTGAAACAACGGTCAAA
>CAVAYV010000021.1:0-2497 GCA_963593015.1 bacterium
CCGCATAAGGATGAACTGGATATGGATCAAAAAGGCGGAGCAGGGGGCACAGAGCGGCCCCAGAAGACTACATCGGCATCGTCAAGATTTCCGAGAGTAAAAGCAGATGATGTGCTCAGAAATCTCAAAAAACAAGCTCAGAGAAATATCGGCGTCATCATTAATCAGGGTTTAATGCGTTATTGACTCAGAAAGACAGGAAATAAATATAAACAAAAATTTTAAATATAAGCAAATATACACAATTAACTTGAATATACACAAACATACACATTAAAAAACTTTTAATCGGGAGGACGATGCAATGAAAAACCCATTTAACATTATGTATGGGATGATCCCGGCGAGTTTGGTCAATAGAAATGACGCATTTGATAAGATAATGAATTAATTTCAAAATGAAGATACAATAGCGGAGTCCTTTATAATCACGGGCATAAAAGGATCAGGAAAAACCGTCTTACTGAGAGGCATTTCCAAAGAACTAAGCAAAAAAAGATGGTTGGATCGTGATTGATCTTAATCCGTAAGGCGATTTAGTTTCATCTTTGGCAGAAAAACTTTATAGCGAAGTTAAAAAAGATAAAGTTCCCTTTCGACTTATCGCTCGATTTAACGCTGCCAAACGTCACTTTTCATATCTCCAAGAAAAAAGAATCGCTTTCTGCGGAAAACGCCATTCCTCATCTGTTGGATGCTTTAAGAAGCAAAAACAAACGCATACTTTTAACGATTGACGAAGTAAATCAAACTAAAAGCTTTAGATTTTTTGCTAATTTATATCAAAATTTAATAGGCAATAACTACCCGGTTTTCCTTTTAATGACGGGTTTATACGAAAACGTTGACACCTTAATCTCAGACAAAGCGGCTTCGTTCTTAGCAAGATGCCCAAAGATTACTTTAAATCCATTAAATTTGATTACGGTATCAAAAATGTACCAAAAAGAATTAGGTGTGACGCAGGAAGAGGCAAATAATCTAGCCAAATCAAGCAAAGGCTATGCTTTCGCTTACCAAGTCATTGGAAAAATATGCTTCGAAAAGCAAAAAACAACAATCGATGAAAATCTCCTTAGCGATATAGATGGCTATTTGTCTGAGAACGGATATAGCGTCATATGGAAGGGGATGATCGAAGGAGAAAAGAAAATCTGTTTAGCAATCGCTAAAGCCGAAACTGATTCAATTGCTGAAATAGTCAAAAACCAGGGCTGAAAATTGGAAATTTCAACAATTTCCGTGCTAGGATGATTTATAAGGGGTACCTAGTTTCTAACGCTTATGGAAAACTCGCTTTTGCTCTTCCGAGGTTTAAAGAATACGTTTTGAGCATAGAGCCATTTATCATTTGATGATTTATTGAGGTGCCATAGCGATAAAATGCGAATGCCCTCGCCTACGAAGATTCCTTTAGTATCCAATTATCATACGAAACGCAATTAATTCAATCACAACCATTAGGTATGTCTGTCATATAAGACCTTCAAGAGATTTTTATTTAAAAAATGAACCAAAAATCAAATTTGATATCTATATGCTTTTGATATGGAACAATTAGCGAACCACGTGTTTTTCTTAGCTTTTCCATTTTTAGCTTTTAGGCATTTTAAAATCAACAAAAGATTTGCCATCAAAAGAAAACGAAGGAGATTTTGTTCCCCTTCGCTAACGTAAAACAATTTACAAAGTCTTATTTGGCAACGCTGACAGTAATTCCTGGACGGACGCAAATGTAATCTTCTGATACATCAGAATCACTAAGTACATTGCCATTATGACCATCGACATAGGAAGCAAGATTATAACAATCGCTATAAGGCGAGCGGGTCCAATAGGAGCCAGCATATGTGCTAGCGCTGTCATTCTCATAATCAACCTCGCATTGTGCATAGTTATTTCTCGCCCAATCGGTTGTTCTGCATTGTCTCGCTGTAGAATCGGCAAAATATTCAGTATTGCAATAATCCTGATAACTTAAAAGATAGACCTTATCCTTTGTGTCCTCGCAGACATATTCATTTGGAGATTTATCCGTAGTCTCAGCGCTATTATCAACATTTGTGGTTAGCAAGAATGAGGACCCTTGAGAAAAAGCCTTATTATAGAATTCGCCAGTAAGCCATGTTCTAATTTGAGAATTCTTGTAATTATTATTTAAATTGTTCTCACTATCGTAAATATGAACATCGAGAAGAAACTTTGACACAAGCGAATAATTACCGCCATTCGAAGAAAGGATAGTCCATTCGATCGGGTCAACCCTAAACCAGTTATATGTGGTTAGGTAGATTTTTGTACCGTCATCAAACTTATTGTCATAGTGGTTTTCGTTAGCATCAGCTTTCGCATAATAGGTGCCGTCAAGAAGATACCAGTCATTGCTCTGAGGAGCGCTTAAAGCGTCCAAAGAAGAAATCTTGGTATTATCAGAGACGTGAGTTTGCGGATAGTATCCGTAGCGGACGCTCGTGAAAGTTGCATTAGTCGGAATATC
>CAVAYV010000022.1:0-27034 GCA_963593015.1 bacterium
CTCTAGCAGCGACTTATAGAGAGTAGGCTCATGATTTTGTAAAAAGTTTTTAAAATTCATTCTTATAATCTTTTTGTAATTTCTTTGTAAGCTTTGCTAGCGACTTCTTTCGGCGATAAGCTAGCGTCGATTTTCACGATCCGTTCCGGATATCTTTTCGCAAGTTCCTCAAAAGCGTTATAAACCTTTTCGTGGAAAGACATCTTTTCCACATCTAAACGATTGACTTCCCTCGACGAATTGGCTTCTATTCTTTTTAAGCCATCTTCGGGCTTTAATTCAAAGAAAAGAGTCAAATCTGGGAGTAGCCCTTCGGTCGCGTATTGATTAAGATTCAAGATGTTGTCGATCCCTAAATCCCTTGCCCCACCTTGATAAGCCAAAGAGGAATCCAAGAAGCGGTCGCACAAAACGATTTTCCCTTCTTTTAAAGCCGGGATTATTTTTTGGACGATGTGTTGGCGTCTTGAGGCTGCATACAATAAAGCCTCTGTCATCGGATCCATATCGACATTCTTTTTGTCGAGGATAACGTTTCTTATTTCTTCTGAGATTGGAGTGCCACCTGGCTCACGGGTCAAGATCACTTCATATCCAAGCTTTTCTAGCTCCGGAACAATCATTTTTATGGCAGTGCTTTTCCCTGATCCTTCTCCACCTTCTAATGTAACAAACATATTTATATCTTCCTTCTGCCTTCAAAGGCTTTTGATAAGGTCAATGCATCGGCGTAATCCAAATTGGCCCCCATTGGCAAACCATATCCCAAGCGAGTCACTAAAACATTTTTGCTTTCCAATAGCTTCGCGATGAATAAACCGGTGGTTTGGCCATCTAGAGTCGGAGAGATTGCGATGATTACTTCTTTTGTTTTCTCATTATCTATCCGATGCAAAAGGCTATCGATGGCGATTTCATCGCTTCCGACGCCTTTCGAGGCACTGATTAATCCACCAAGCACGTGATAGAGCCCATGATAGGAATTCATTCTTTCGATTGCTAATACGTCTTTGTATTCGGCAACCACAACAATCGTTTCGTGATCACGACTTGGGTCATCGCAAAAAGGGCATTCGTCGCCTTCTTTGTAGACTCCGCATATTGGACATTTATGAATTTTGGAGCCGATATCTATTAAAGCGTGGGAGAATTGCAGGCGATTTTCCTCACTCATGTTTAAAGTGGCGTATGCCATCCGCTCTGCGGATTTTTGGCCAACGCCAGGTAGCTTTGAATAGCTATCGATCAATAATGTGAGTGAAGGCAATTCTTTCATTTTCGTTTAAAAAGGAAGTCCGGCCCTTCCGGTGATTTCTTCATTGATGGCCTCGGATTCTTTTGCGATCTTTTCATTGGCTTCGCTGATGGCCATTTTGATAGCTTCTTCAAGCATTTCTTTGTTTTCTGGATCCAAAGCGTCTTTGTCGATGTTGATTTCGCTGACGCTGTGGTTTCCTTTGACGGTTATTTCGACCATGCCAGCTTTAGAAATCTTAAAATCTTTGTTTTCTAATTCGGCTTGTTTTTTGGAAAGCTCGCGTTGCATTTTCTGAGCTTGCATGAGCATTTGCTGCATTTGATTCATTTTTTTATTCTCCTTTTATTTTGGCAAATGAATTTCGATCGAGTCTTTATTTGGCAATTTTCCTACTTGTTGCAAAGAATAGAAACTTCCGATGATTCTGCTTCTTTCAACAGGATCTAAGGCATAGACGAATACTTTTCTTCCAAGTAATTCTTCGACTAATTTTTCAAAGGTTTCTTGGTTCGCCTTGATATTCGCTTTTACCCTTTGTTTGGTAAAGTCGACGGTGATTATCAATATTTCGTTGCATAAGCACCAGGGGTGGGCATTGCTTAGCAAAGAGGCATAAGGGCCGAGATTATCATCATCACGAAGCTTTTCGAACTCGCCCCATTTTGCCGCTAATTCTGTCCTTTCTTTCTTGTTTCCTAGAACCAATATGTTGATTATCTCTTCGTCACTTAATGTATATGCATCACCTTCTAAGGCAATTGATGAAACCGCGAATTTGTTTTTGTCGATAAGAGGTTTTTCTTTTGTTTCCGTCTCTTCGTCATCGAATAAGAAACTTGGAGGCTCCTCCAAGGTTAACTTTGGGCTTTCGGCTTTCGAAGTTTCGTTAGAAATCGACTTCTCAAGAGGTTTTTCTTTTGTTTCCTCTTTGATAACGGCTGGTTCTGGTTCGTTTTTAATGATCGGAGGTGTCTCTATGGGCTTTGTTTCTTTTGCCTTAACTGTTTCAGGAACGGCTTTTGAGGTAGGAATCGCGGCTTCTTCTTTAGTCGCGGATATTTCTAAGAGGGTGACTTCCAATAAAGAGCGGACATCGTTGACGTTCTTATAGGAATTCTGAGTTTGAATGAGTTTTTCTAGCAAAGGCAATATTCGATTTGAAGGAATTGTCGTTTCGAGATCTTTCTCTCCATCGAGAGTGAGTCTCACTAACAATGTTTCGTCTTTTGTTTTGGAATAAACCAAATAGTCCTTCAATATGGCGATCAAATCCGACGTTAGTCTCCTAATGTCGATTCCACTATAACTATAGGAGCTGACACGGCGCATTATGGAAGCGACATCGCCATTGTAGGCTTCTTTCAATAGGGTGATCTTTTCTTCTAACGAAGCCAAACCATACAATGTCAACACGTCTTTTTCAAAAAGGGTATTGCCACTATAGGCTAAAACTTGATCGGCGATGGAAAAACAGTCTCTCATTCCGCCTTCTGCAAGCGAAATCACTGCAGAAAGCCCTTCTTCGTCGTAATTTGCATTTTCTTCTTTTAAAACTTCAGCGAGTTTTTTGCGCATATCCTCTTCAGAGATTTTGCCAAAATCGAATCTTTGGCAGCGAGAGAGAATCGTTGGCAAGACTTTATGCGGCTCTGTGGTGCAAAGGATGAAGATAACGTTTTCCGGAGGCTCTTCTAAAGTCTTAAGGAGCGCATTAAAAGCACCAGGAGTCATCATGTGGACTTCATCAATGATGTAGATTTTATATTTTCCCTTTATTGGGGCGTATTTGACCTTATCGATTAGTTCACGCACTTGATCAACACCATTGTTGCTTGCGGCGTCGATTTCGATTACGTCAGGATGGGATCCTTCGGCAATCGCGATGCAGTTAGAACATTGACAACATTGGTTTCCAATGCCTTCCTCACAGTCTAACGCTTTAGCGAAAAGCCGAGCCATTGTCGTTTTTCCGGTTCCACGAGGACCCGTGAACAAATATGCGTGGGCGATTTTTCCATTCTTTAAAGAATTTTGCAAGGTTTGAATGATTGGTCTTTGACCAGCCACCTCAGAGAAACGCTGAGGACGATATTTTAAATACAGTGATTTATACGCCATGACTAAGATTATACCCTTAAGGTGGCTTTCTAACTAGTTAGAACATACATGAAGTGATATAATCGCAAGGCTAGAGGTTTACTATGGAAGAAAGCATGCGCAAACGTCTTGAAGTGACGAAAAAAAGATATGAGGAAATTGAAAAGGAATTAGCGGAAGAAGATTTTTCCAATAACGTCCCTAAATTAACTGCTTTAAGCAAAGAACAATCATCGTTACGTGATGCCTACGACGCTTATGAAAGATATTTGAAACTCGAAAGCGATGCCAAAGATGCGAACGATATGATCAATGGCGACGATGAAGAATTGGCGGTGTTTGGAAAAGAAGAAAAGAAACGCTGCGAAGAAGAGATGACAAGCATCGAAGTATCTTTGCATGAGCTCCTTTTGCCCAAAGACCCTAATGATTCCAAAAACATCATCGTCGAAATTCGCGGTGCGGTTGGCGGTGATGAGGCCAACATTTTTGCTGGCGATCTTTTACGTATGTATTCGCGTTATGCTGAAAATCAGGGATGGAAAATTCAATTCCTTGACGGGGAAGAAGGATCTGCTGGGGGATATTCGTATGTCTCTTGCATGGTCAAAGGCGAAAACGTGTATTCCAAATTGAAATTTGAAAGTGGCGCTCACCGCGTCCAACGCGTCCCAAAGACGGAAGCAAGTGGCCGCATCCACACTTCGACCGCCACGGTTTTGGTTATGCCTGAAGCTGAGGAAGTTGATGTTCATATCAACCCTGCCGATTTAAAAATCGATACCTACCGTAGCCAAGGAGCAGGCGGGCAAAACGTCAACAAAACCGAATCGGCAGTCCGTGTAACACACTTGCCAACGGGAATCGTTGTCTCTTGCCAAACCGAGAAAGCCCAACTTCAAAATAAGGAAATCTGCATGCGCATGATTCGCGCTAAGGTTAAAGCCTATTATCAAGAAATCGAAGACAGCGCCCGCGCTAGCGAAAGAAAACTTAAGGTAGGCACCGGCGAAAGAAGCGAAAAAATCAGAACCTATAACTATCCGCAAAATCGCGTTACCGATCACCGTATTGGCTTCACGACGAACACATTAGATAGAGTTATGGAAGGGGAACTTGACGACATCATCGCCGCTCTCATCCATTTTGATCAAGAACAAAAGATGCTCGAAGAGGAAAAAATAAATGGCTAAAGTCGGCGAGGTTTATAACGACGCGCTTAACATTGCCAAAGATTACGACATCTCTGGCGCCGATATTCGTCGCCTGATTGCTTATGACGAAGGATTTCATGAACAAATTGACGTTATTTTCAATCGTGATAAAGAAATGAAAGAGGAAAACCTTTTTTATAGTCAACTTGAAAAGCTAAAAGAAGGTGCGCCAGTAGAATACATAATGCATGAGGCGAGTTTCCTCCAAGATAAACTGTACGTCGATGAAAATGTTTTGATCCCAAGAGGGGAAACAGAAGAGCTCGTTGCCAATATCACGGAAAGAATTCGCAATTATTATGATCCCCGTAACTATTTAGTCGCAGCTGATATCGGAACGGGATCTGGCGCGATTGCCTTAAAACTAAAACAGTATTTTCCTAATTGGATGATAAGCGCGACGGATATTTCCGAAAAAGCCTTGAAAGTTGCCAAGTCCAACTTCGATCGCTACAATCAGCCAATCGAAGTGCTGCAAGGCGATTCTTTGGAGCCTTTTTTGAAAAACAATCAGAAACTAGACATTATCGTATCAAATCCGCCTTATATTTGTAATAAAGAAGATGCTCAACCATCGGTAAGGGACTATGAACCTGCTTGTGCCTTGTGGCTTGATAAAAGCGACAGCGTTTATGAAAAAATATTCAAAAACGCCTACAAAGTAAAAAAGCACGCCTTATTTATGGCTTTTGAGATTTCGCCAGACTTGGTAGATTGGCTCACTGAATTGATGAACAAATATTTGCATGATTTCGAATATGAATTCGTCGATGATTTAAATAATATGAAACGCTTTTTATTTGTGTTTCTAAGGGATGAAGATGCAAACGATTAAATTAGATGAAACAAAACCCGAATTAGCGGCAAAAATCTTGCAAGAAGGCAATGTTTTGGCTTTCCCTACGGAGACTGTTTATGGGCTAGGCGTCATCTATGACGACAAAAACGCTTTTGATAAATTGGTGGAAACGAAGAAGCGCCCTCCGAATAAGCCCTTCGCTTTGATGTGCTCGTCTTTAGAAGAGGCTTTTAAATATGCTATTGTCTCTAACAAAGCCAAAAGAGTCATGGAAAAGTTTTTGCCAGGCGAATTAACGGTTTTAGTGAAAGCCAAAAAAGAACTTCCGATTTGGGTCACTTTAGGAACAGGGGTGATTGGGATAAGGGTTCCCGATGATGACTATATACGCAAGCTATTTAATTTGGTTGGCAAACCTTGCCTAGTCACTTCAGCGAATATGAGTGGCGACCCAACAAGCCGCGATTACTCGGAAGTTCTGGCGAAATTCGATGGGAAATGCCACGCGATTGTGAAAGGGGAATGCGTTTCGAATACGCCATCGACCATAATCAATTTGACAAACGATGATACGATATCCTTAGTAAGAGAAGGACCGGTTCCTTTTAAGGAGATAGAAGAATTTTGGAGGAATTTATAATGAAAATTGCTTTAGGGGCAGATCACGCCGGCTTCGAATTAAAAGAAGCGGTTAAAAAACATTTGGTTTCTGAGGGCTATGAAGTGCTTGACGAAGGGGCTTATAGCGAAGACCGCTGCGATTATCCGGATTTTGCGAAAAAAGCCGCTGCCGATGTCATCTCTGGCAAGGCAAGCTTTGGCATTTTATGCTGCGGTACAGGCGAGGGGATTTCTATCGCCGCGAACAAAATCGATGGAATTAGATGCGGAATTGGCTATGACCTTGAAGTCTCTCGCCTGATTAGAGAGCACAATAACGCCAATATGGTGGCTTTTGGCTCTCGCTTTATGAAAGAGAAAGATGTCCTTGAAAGAGTTGATGCTTTCTTGACCACGCCTTTTGAAGGTGGGCGCCACGCTGGGCGTGTCCAAAAGATCATTGATCTAGAGAAATGATTCGGCATATGCATTAATCGGCTTAAAAGTGTAAAAACTTTTAAGTTTTTTTCGTATCTAATTCATTTTTTGTCTATTTATTAATGAATTATGAATGATGAATCTTTTGTCTGCAAAAGATGCGGAAATAAGAATCCGAAATATATTGGGCACAAGAATGGCGAACCATATTGCCGTCGTTGCATAACATTTATCGGAGAAGTGGCGAAACCCTTTGACGTCAAAGCCGAAGAGACTCCGTTGAATCTTCATTATCCTTTAAGCGAGGACCAAAGAAGATTATCTAATAAAATCATTGATAATTATTTAATGAATATTGACACTTTAGTCTATGCGGTTTGCGGCGCTGGCAAAACAGAGCTTAGCTATGGGGTGATTCAAAAAGCTTTGGAAAAAGGGAAACAAGTTGGTTTTGCCTTGCCTAGGCGTGATGTCGTGATTGAACTATTTTGGAGAATCAAAGATGCCTTTCCTTCAAGGAAGGTTGTCGCGGTGTATGGCGAACACACTTTTGATTTAGTTGGAGATATCGTTATTCTTACCACCCATCAATTGTACCGCTACGAAAAATATTTTGATTTATTGGTGATGGATGAAATCGACGCCTTCCCCTTCAAGAATAACGATCTTTTAATTTCGATGTATCAAAGGTCGCTAAAAGGACACTGCGTCATGATGAGCGCCACCCCAAGCAAAGAAGTGCTGAAAGAGTTTCATAAAAAAGGTCACGATATCGTAGAATTGCGGACTAGATTCCATAAAAAGCCAATCCCCGTTCCTAAATTTGTCTCGCTTCCGGATTTCTTTCAAAAAATATATGTGGTAAAGAAATTGAAAGAATATAAAAAATCCAAAAAACCAGCGTTTGTTTTTGTCTCTTCCATTGCAAAAAGCCAATATCTTTTTGAATTTTTGAAAAAAGTTCAACCAAACGGCAATTATGTGAATAGCAAAAAAGAAGACCGTTCTGAAGCGATTGATAAATTTAAAAAAGGCAAATTGGATTATCTAGTAACAACGAGTGTCCTTGAAAGAGGGGTCACGATCAAAAATCTCCAAGTAATCGTTGTCGGGGCAGATGAAGAGAGAGTTTATAACTCTGCGACGCTTATCCAAATTGCCGGACGGGCTGGAAGAAAGATGGATGCCCCGACGGGGGAGGTTATTTTTCTTGCGAACAAAGTGAATAAAGAGATGGAGGTGGCAAGAAATGAAATCATCTTCTGCAACACGTTTTTGTAAGGTGTGTTTTGAACCGATAAGAGGGTATTCCTTGTCGCGCCTATTCAATGAATCATGCCTTTGCGATCAATGTTTCAATAAATTAAACCCAAAGATGAAAACGGAAATCAAAAAAGGGATCAAATACACGACTCTCTATGAATACAAAGACGAGATACGGGACCTTTTGTTTCAATTCAAAGCGGCTGGCGATTATGAATTAGCGCCTATTTTTATCGGTCGTCAGTCACCGATGCTGAGATTACTTTTTCATGGCTATTATTTAATTCCGGCGCCAAGTTACATCGATCGGGAAAACAAACGCGGTTTTTCTCACGTCGTTGAGATGTATAAGCCTCTTGGTCTCCCGTTCATTGACTGTTTGACTAAGACTAAAGACGTTAAACAGGCCAACCTAGATTTTAAAAAAAGGCAGAAGATTGGAAACTACCTTCGAATTGATGAAAAAGCAAATCTTCAAGGCAAGAAAATACTTTTTGTTGACGATGTCGTCACAAGCGGAGCAACTTCTCTAGCCGCAGTTAAACTTATCAAAAACCAGCATCCTAAGTGCGTTCGGGTTTTGGCGATGGCAAGAACCTTACTATCATAATTGCTTACAATTATGGGAGATGGTAGAATTACAAAGATTTTGGTTTGAGGTATTGATATGTCGAATTTTATTGAAAAGCTCTTCCGCTTAGAGGAACGCGAAAGAAACAAATATGCCCGTGAGGCTGAACACGTTCTTGCTTATGATGAAACATTCAGCAAATTAAGCGATGATGAGCTAAAGGCTAAGACTAAAGAATTCCAAGCTCGCTTAGCCAAAGGCGAGGCTTTAGAGTCCATCAAATACGAGGCTTTTGCCGTTTGCCGCGAAGCCGCATGGCGTGTTTTGAAACAAAAGCCTTTCAAAGTGCAGATCATGGGCGCCTTGGTTTTGAACAATGGCGATATTGCCGAAATGAGAACCGGTGAAGGTAAAACCTTGACTGCAACGATGGCCGTTTACTTGAATGCCTTAACAGGAAAAGGCGTTCATGTTGTGACAGTTAACGAATATTTGGCTGAACGTGATGCTGAGTGGATGGGGCAAATTTATCGTTGGCTTGGCTTAACGGTTGGCGTTAACCTTGCTAGGAAAAACACCGCGGAAAAGCGCGAAGCCTATGCTTGCGATATCACCTATACGACCAATAGCGAATTAGGCTTTGATTACCTCCGCGATAACATGGCCCCAAACCTTAATGGCCGTGTTTTGCGTGGGCTCGAATTCAGCGTTGTCGATGAGGCTGACTCCATTTTGATCGACGAATCAAGAACCCCACTCATTATTTCTGGCGGATCAAGAGCGCCGGCAAGCCAATATCAAGTTGCTGATCGCTTTGTGAAATATTTGAAGAAAGATGTCGACTATTCCATTGATGTTAAGGAAAAGACTTGCTCTTTGACTGATTCGGGAAACGAGAAAGCCGAGCAAATGTTCGGAATCAGGAATCTTTATGATCCAGAAAACCAAGACTTGGTACACCGCATTCATCAGGCTTTGAAAGCGAACTACATCATGATGCGCGATGTCGAATATATGGTCGACAAAGATCGTCAAATCCAATTAATCGACCAATTCACCGGCCGTATTATGCCAGGCAGAGAATATAACGATGGCTTGCAACAAGCTATCCAAGCCAAAGAAGGCGTGGAAATCAAACAAGAAAGCACTGTCATGGCGACGATCACTTATCAGAATTTCTTCCGTTTGTATCACAAACTTTCCGGCATGACTGGTACTGCGAAAACCGAGGAAGAGGAATTTAACACTATCTATAACATGAAATGCGTTACCATTCCAACCAATCGCCCAATTCAACGTTCTGATGACACTGATTTGATTTTCGCAACGAAATCAGCCAAATTAAAGGCTTTGGTCAAGGACGTCAAAGCTCGTCATGAGAAAGGACAGCCAATCCTTATTGGCACGGTTTCAGTCGAATCAAATGAGGAGATTTCCAAACTCTTGGACGCTGAAAAGATTCCTCATGAAGTCTTAAACGCCAAAAACCAAGCTCGCGAAGCCGAAATCATCTCCCATGCTGGCGAAAAAGGCGCTGTCACATTGGCCACCAATATGGCTGGTCGTGGTACCGATATCAAATTGACTGACGAAGTCAAGGAACTCGGCGGTCTTTGCGTATTTGGAACCGAACGTCATGAATCCAGGCGTATCGATAATCAGCTACGCGGACGTGCTGGTCGTCAAGGCGATCCAGGATACACCAGATTCTATGTTTCTTTCGATGATGATCTGATGAGACGCTTCGCTCCTGAGAATCTTCGTAAGCTTTTCACCGAAAACCTCAAAGATGATTCTTATGAGAACCGCATGCTTACTAACGCCGTCACAAATGCTCAAAAACAAATTGAAGGCAAAAACTTCGATATTCGTAAAAATTTAAAAGATTACGATGACGTTTTAGCAAAGCAAAGGCAAATCATTTACAACAAGCGCGATGCTATTTTATTTGCCCATGACATCGTTAATCTTGTTCATGATTTCTTCACCTCCACTGGCAATTATCTTTGCAATAAAGCCATTGATCCTGAAAGCCCAGTCAATGAAATCTCTGGCGTCAGTTTGAAAAAGATTGTTGAGCCTAAGTTCTTGCCTGACGGAACTTTGAATGTCGCGGCTTTTGATGGAGCTGCCGCTGATGAATGCGGATATGATCTCGGCGAGCTTCTTTATAAACGCTATCTCGACAAACGAAAAACCTGGCCAAACGAAATCGCTGACCAAATCGAACGCCAAATTTCATTGAGTGTTATCGATCGCAACTGGCAAAAACACATCGACACTATGTCCCATTTGCGTGAAGGCATTAGCTTAAGAAGCTATGCGCAGACAAATCCTTTGCAAGATTATGTCAATGAAGGCTATGACTTATTCCGCGAAATGAACGAAAAAGTCGCCGTTGACACAACTTTCAATCTTTTGAATGTTCAAATAACGAGAAAAGCTCCTGAACCAGCTCCAGAAAAGGCTGTCGAAGAAAAACCTATTGAAGCCCCGACTAAGGAGATTTCTAAGATTGAAGCTGCTCCAAAAACCGAGACCCCAAAAGAAGATAAATAAGTTAATTAGAGGAATATATGGAAGAGCTAGTTGAATTAAAACAAAAAGCGGATGAATTATCCGACTTTGTTTCACAGCTCGGTGATTCTCTTTGACCTAACAATATTAGAAAAGAAAATCGCTGAGTTAGAAGAAAAACAGAATGAAGACGGTTTTTGGAACGACCAAAAATCAGCTTTAGTGGTTGTTAACGAACTATCTGATATCAAAAAGAAAGTTGAATCTTATCGGAAAATCAAAAATGATTTTTCTGACTTGAGCGAATTGATTCAAGAAAACAGCAGCGATCCTGAAATGCTTGATTTGATAAAAAGCATGGAAGTGGATTTAGAAAAAAACATCCATGATTTAAGAAATTTGCTTCTTTTTTCAGGCGAGTTTGATAACTTGAATTGCACCTTAGACATCCACCCTGGCGCTGGTGGCACCGAAGCTCAGGATTGGGCTGACATGCTTTTTAGGATGTATGGCAGATGGTGCGAAAGAAACGGGATGAAATGGCAAGTCCTCGCTTATGAAAATGGTGATGAGGCTGGGATGAAATCCGCTACTGTAAAAATATCTGGTCTTCACGCCTATGGCCTTTTAAAAGGCGAAAAGGGAGTCCATCGTTTGGTGAGAATCTCTCCTTTCGACGCTAACGCGAGAAGACACACCTCTTTTGCCTCGGTTAACGTTGTGCCGGAATTTGGCGAAGTAAGCGATGTCGTGATTAGGCCTGAAGATTTGCGCGTTGATACTTTCCGAAGTGGCGGCGCTGGCGGACAAAACGTCAACAAAGTTTCTAGCGCCGTCAGAGTCACCCACTTGCCTAGCGGGATTGTCGTACAATGCGAAATTGAAAGAAGCCAACTCATGAATAAGGCGACTTGCATGGAAATGCTTCGCGATAAGCTCATGCAAAAGAAACTTGAAGAAAGAAACGCCCAAATGAAATCGATTGTCGGCGAGCAGAAAAATATTGAATGGGGTTCCCAAATCAGAAGCTATGTTTTTTGCCCCTATACAATGGTCAAAGATCATCGCACAAGCGAAGAAACCGCGGATGTCAATGGCGTTATGGATGGGGATATTAGCCGCTTCTTATATGCTTATTTAGAAATGGAGAGTCGTAAAGGTGCTAATAAAAAAGGGTAAAGTGAATATTGATAAAGCCAGAATGTACAAGCTTTTGCGCAATTATGGATTGGTTTTGCTCGGATCTGTCATTTTGGCGCTTGGCGATGCATGTTTTATCACGCCTTGCAATATCGTTACCGGCGGAGTGGCTTCAATCGGGATAATTGCCAATCATTATTTAGAACCTTTATGGGGCTTTGACACCAATTCGCTTATTGTCGCTATCGTGACCATATCCTTATTTATAGTTAGCATTATCTTCGTAGGCAAAGATTTTGCTGCGAAAACCGCTTTGTCGAGCATTGCCTTTCCTGGATTCTTTGCGCTTTTTATGGGCGTAGATTTAGGAAAACTCATTGGCTTAGGCACTCTATATGAGAAAGTTGCTAGTGGGGATATGGGTTATTCTATCTTAGCTGCGTTATTTGGCGGAGCTTTAGTTGGCACAGGCGTTGCCTTGTCATATCTAGGAGAAGGAAGTACCGGAGGGCTGGATGTGTTTGCCGAAATTATTGCGAAACACACTACTATCAAGCAGGACGTCTCTAGTTTTGCGATGGATGCGACTTTGGTCATAATTGGTATATTCATTTTCAAAGATATCGCAGAAGGATTAGTGGGAATACTATCAGCTTTTGCCTGTGCGATTGCGGTTCGCTACGTTTTTGTATCCCTCAATTCGTTTGTCATTGTCGATATCATCTCAGACAAAACCGAAGAGATACAAAATTATGTCCATAACACGATGGAGCATGCTTCAACCGTGATTCAAAGCCAGGGAGGATTCACTGGCGAGGAACGGAAGCTCTTGAGAGTGGTGATTTATCACGATGAACAAATCGAATTAAGACAAATCATCGCCTCAATCGATCCGAAAGCCTTTATGTCGTTCACGACTGCAAGCGCCATCAATGGCGAAGGGTTTGATCCTCTTATTTCCTCAAAAAGGCATCGTCGCTCTTTTAAACGGAAATTGATGGAAGAAAATAGACTAAAAAATCAAGAAGCCTCGCAAAACAACGCTAAAAATTCGGAAAATAAGGAGAATTCTTAATGGATTATTCACATCCATTCAAAATTGTTTCCACTCATAAGCCGACTGGCGATCAGCCAAAGGCAATCGAAAAGGTTTTGACTGGTTTTCAGAACGGAAAACATTTTCAAGTCATTCTAGGGGCTACTGGAACTGGCAAAACTTTCACTGACGCCAATATTGTTGAAAGACTGAACAAACCAACATTGGTTTTGGTGCACAACAAGACTTTGGCGGGTCAACTTTACGAAGAATTCAAAGAATTATTCCCTCATAATCGCGTGGAATATTACGTTTCAAATTTCGATTTCTATCAGCCTGAGGCTTATGTTCCTAAAACCGATACGTATATTGAAAAAAACGCAATGATCAACGATGAAATCGAAATGATGCGCACTAGCGCGATTAACTCGCTGATGGAAAGAAACGATACGATCGTGGTTGCTTCGGTTGCGGCCATTTATGGTCTGAGCGATCCAAATGAATACCGTGAACTCGTTTTTGATGTTCATGTCGGGGAAGAAATTGACCGCAAACGCTTATTTGAACGCTTGGTGGAAGCTCAATTCCGCAGAGATAATTTCGATATCGCTCCTGGGAGCTTTAGAGTTCATGGCGATGTCATCGATATAGGGCTAATGAATTCCACTGAAACCTTTATTCGCTTAGATTGTTTTGGCGATGAAGTCGAACATATTTATGAAATCGATCGATTAAGCGGTGAGGTAAAGCAATCTTATTTGACTCTTCCGATTTATCCGGCATACGACCACGCCTCCACTAAAAGAAGAATTGAAGAAGCCACGGTCACTATCAAGAAGGAACTCGATGAACGGCTTGAGTATTTTAAAAAGAACGGAAAGCTTCTAGAGGCTGAGCGCCTGGAAATGAGGACGAGACAAGACATCGAATCTTTGCTTGAATTCGGTCGTTGCCCCGGAATTGAGAATTATTCCCGACACATCGATAAAAGAAAGCCAGGGCAAAGACCATGGTGTTTGCTAGATTATTTTCCTAAGGATTTCCTTCTTCTGATTGATGAATCCCATGTTAGCATTCCTCAAATCAGAGGTATGTATTTTGGGGATAGATCACGGAAAGAGACATTAGTTGAATACGGATTTAGGCTCCCAAGCGCTTTAGATAACCGTCCTTTGAATTTCGATGAGTTCGAGAGTCTTTTGCCTAACCATATTGTTTGCACTTCGGCGACTCCCGCTAATTACGAATTGGAGAAATGCGGCCACGATGTTGCTGAGCAAATAATTCGTCCGACTGGCCTTCTTGATCCGACGATTGATGTTAGACCTTCTTTAGGACAGATTGATGACTTGCTATATGAAATCAAGGAACGCATCGCCAAAAACGAACGCGTCATGGTGGTGACTCTGACTATTAAAATGGCCGAGGATTTAACTTCCTTCTTAAAAGGCGAAGGAATTAAAGTGGCCTATCTTCATAATGAAACAAAAACCTTGGAGAGAACTCAGATTATTTATGAGCTCAGAAAAGGCAAATATGATGTTTTAGTCGGAATCAATCTCCTACGTGAAGGTTTAGATATTCCTGAAGTTTCTTTGATTTGCATTCTAGATGCCGATAAGGAAGGCTTTTTGAGAAGCAGCACGTCCTTAATCCAGATTATCGGTCGTGCGGCGAGAAACGCGAATGGCAAAGTCATCATGTATGCCGACAATATGACTGATTCAATGAAAGTAGCCATCAACGAAACTAATCGTAGGAGAAAAATCCAAGAAGAATATAATAAAGAATATGGGATTGTCCCAATGACGATCATTAAGGAAATCAGACCACCATTATCCAATACCGAGAAAGGCGAGACAGATCTTCTTAAAGGACTTTCCAAACATAGTTCAAGAAGCGAAATTGAAAAGCATATCAATGAGCTTACTAAAGAAATGAAAAAAGCCGCTAAAGAATATGACTTCGAAAGAGCGGCTGAAATCAGAGACGTTATATTGGAAATTAAGGCAGGAATAGAAAAATGAAAGATTACGACATCTACATCTTTGACTTCGACGGCACTTTAGTTGATAGCTATCCTTCTTTAATTGGGGTATATAAAGAGGCTTTTGCTAAAGTTGGCCAAGAAGTGAGCGAAGAAGAGGTGGCTATATATATGCATGAAGCCTTAACCGATACTTGCAAAAGAAGAAACATGACCTTGGAAGAAACAAAAAAAGTTATCGTTGCTTGTGAAGAGATCTTGGATTATCCAAAGCATTTATCAAAGATTTTCATTTACGACGATGTTGTTTCTACCATCGAATCCTTAGCTAAAAAAGGAAAGAAAATCGCCATCGTAAGCGGCAACACCTCGAAGCATATTCATCTAACTCTTCAAAGGATGGGGATTGATAATTATTTTTCCGTGGTTGAAGGTTCAAAAGCCAATCGAAAGCCAAAACCATATCCTGATGTTTTATGGGATGCCTTGAAGGAAATTAAGGCTTCGAAAGAAGAAAAAGCAGTGTATATTGGCGATTCTTTGCAAGATCCAGAATGCGCATTTAATGCCGGAATTGACGGGATTTTGCTTGAAAGAAACAAAGAATATGCTGATTATAAAAATACTAAAATCGAAAGTTTGAGCGAGTTATTGGTGTGATTTTATGAAAACTGACGTCATTAATTTATGTTATTGTGGCAACGATAAAATGTATGAAGGCGTTTTGCTTTCCACTTTAAGCGTTGCTCATGTTGCGACTAAGCCAATAGTCGCTTATGTCCTTACCGCGGATATCAAAACTCGACGCAAGTCTTTTAAGGCTTTTCAAAACGAGCAAGCTGAACGAATCGAGAACATCTTAAAGAAATATAATCCCTACAATCGTGTGGTCGTCAAAGACGTAAAAACCTTATTTGATTCTTTATTTGGGAAATCCGTCAACGTCTCAAGCGGCTATACCCCTTATGCCTTTATGCGTTTGCTTTTAGACAAGATGGATGATATGCCATCGACCCTTCTTTATATGGACACAGACACTATCGCCATGAAAGATGTTGGTTCGATTTTTGATATTGATATGACCGATTATGACATCGGCTTAGTGCAAGACGCCGTTGGCAAACATTATTTTGGCAAACGTTATGGGAATAGCGGTATCCTTTTAATCAATCTAGATAATGTAAAAAAACATGGTACCTTCGAAAAGGCGAGGTGGAGAGTGAATCACATTAGAATGTTTATGCCTGATCAGACGGCATTGAATATTGTCTGCGGGAGGGCAAAAACAAAATTGATGTTGCCTTTGGAATATAACGAGCAATTAGACACTCGTGAAAACACGATAATCCGTCATTATTGCAAAAGAATGTATTGGTTGCCTGTTGTGCATAACGTAAACATCAAACCATGGGATATCGAAAGGTTTAGAAAAAGGTTTGGCGAAGACGCTCACAAAGAACTTATCGATGAATTTATTTCTATTAGAGAAAAAGAGCACAAAGAGGGGATCGTTCTAGGAATCAAAGAAAAATAGGACTTCACCTATAGGTGATATTAAACTTAAAGTTGCGTATTCCCTTCATTTAGATTAAAGTTATTTGGCGCAAAAAGCGCAGAGGTTTATTTCGATGCTAAAATGGTATGACATTATATTTATTATCGTCTGTCTTGTAGTCATCGTTTTAAGCTTGCTTCAAGGTGGTAAGAGTGAAGGCGCTTCAGGTGCAATCACCGGCGGCGGACTCAACGTTTTTGCCAAAAGCAAGGAAAGAGGCAGCGAGAAAATCGTGAGCTGGCTTACCTTCGGATTTGGCGTCCTGTTCTTGTTCATGGCCTTACTAATCGTCGTTCTCGGAGATAAGAGCTCTTCGTCTAGCGAAACTTCATCCTCCGCGATTGCGGCATTGCTTCCATTCTTGAACTTATAAAAAGCATCATGGCATCTCGGACGAGATGCCTTTTATATTGAACCAATAAAATGTTTACTGAAATGCCTTTTATAATTCGTGAAGAGCGCCCCTTTTTGTGATAGAGTTTCGGCATGAATGATATGACCGTAAAAGAATTTGTTAGCTCTAAAAAAGAAGAGCTCAAAAAAGAAGTCGAGACTTTAGAAAAAGTTCCCTCTTTAACTATTATTAGAGTAGGTGATGACCCTGCAAGCGTTTCTTACACGAAGGGCAAAATCAAAGACGCCGAAGAAGTGGGCTTCCATTCTGAGATGATCGTCTTGGATGAGAATGTCTCTCAATACGAATTATTAAAACTTATTCAAAAAAAGAACGCAGATACGAATGTTGATGGGATTTTAGTACAGCTTCCTTTACCTAAGCATATTTCGACTACTGCGATAAATGATGCAATCGACCCCAAGAAAGATGTTGATGGTTTCACTCCTAATAGTCGCTATACCCCATGCACGCCAAAAGGAATCGTCACTTATTTAGAAGCCATCGGATTTGACTTCGATGGCAAGAATGCGGCTGTCTTAGGAAGAAGCCAGATTGTTGGCCTTCCGATGGCTAAACTGCTAATTTCTAAGAACATGAATGTCACGGTCCTGCATAGTCACACTTCCTTGGAAGATAAAAAGTTTTACATAAAGCATGCCGATTTAATTGTGGTGGCTATTGGAAAACTTGGATATCTAGATAACAGCTACGAATACAATGAGAATGCCGTTATTGTGGATGTTGGCATCAATCGCGATGAAAATGGGAAACTGCACGGCGATGCCGCCGCTGGACTTCCTGTTCGTTTGCAAACGCCTGTCCCTGGCGGCGTTGGATTATTGACAAGGTTGGCATTATTGATGAATTTGTTGGAGGCTAGTAAAAAATGAATTTCTATGTGGGGAATGAATACGTGTATGGCTTGGAAAGAGCTGTTAAAGCAAGCGGTAACCCAATGCGTGTCAAAATCGACACGACCGAAGCTAATGAAAAAGACTTTTTGAGAGCGGCAAAATTAGGGTCCGCCCCAAATGGACTTGGTCATGACAATTTCTTAAAAGGCGTTACGGTGCAATTAGATGTTTGTGCCCCTCTTTATTGGTGGAAAGAAGCCCAACGTTATCACTGGTTTGACTTTGTGAGCAGTGAATCAACCATGCATTGTTTGCTTAAATTCGATGTTTCTGCTCAATGTGTTGATGAGACTGACTCTCAAATTTTAGCTCGGATGAAAGAACTCATTAACGAATATAATGAAATCCCTAATGATGAAGATCATCGTGATGAACAAAAAGCGAAATGGAGGGTTTTGGTCGCCTCTCTCCCAGAAGGATTTTGCTTGGCTGCCACAATGGTTACCAATTATCAGCAATTGAAAACCATGTATATCCAAAGACGTCACCACAAATTAAAAGAATGGCACGCTTTCTGCGATTGGTGTGAGAAGCTTCCAAGATTCTTGGAAATCACCGGCGCCGACAAACTCGCGAAGTAATTGTCTTGTTGTAGCCAACGATATTGGTTAACATTTGTTAATGATATTGTTGGCTTTTTTATTTGGCTATCGGAGTTAATTATGAACAAATCAATGGTCTACTTGCAAAGTGGTGGCCCCACAACGGTTATTAATTCTTCTTTGTATGGCGCGATCATCGAAGCAAAGAAGCACTCTGAAATTGAACATATATTTGGTTCTAGATATGGGGTTGAAGGGCTTTTGAATGATGATTTAGTTCTTTTAGAAGATATTGCTGATGAAAAACTTTCGTTATTGAAACAAACTCCCGGAAGCGCTTTGGGTTCTAGCAGACATAAATTAAAAGAAGAAGATTACCCAAAAGTCCTTCAAACTATCTTAAAGCACAATATTGGCTATGTTTTTGTAAATGGTGGCAATGATTCGATGGATACGTGCGCCAAATTAGGTCTATTTTTTGCAAATAGAAATCTCGATATAAAAGTTATCGGAATTCCTAAAACTATCGATAATGATTTAATTAAGACTGACCACACCCCAGGTTTCGCTAGCAGCGCAAGATATGTTATCAATGCCACTAAAAGCATCGTTGCTGATGCCTTGGCATATAAAAATGGCAAGATAGTTTTGATTGAAGTAATGGGCAGAGACGCTGGTTGGAACGCGGCTTCAACCGATTTGCTCAAAGAGCCATATCGTCCGGATTTCATTTATTTCAAAGAGAATGATTTCGATTATGAAATCGCCTTAAAAGAAATTAGCGAAAGACGAAAAGAAAAAGGGCATTGCGTTGTCGTTATTTCCGAAGGAATTGAATTGCCTCATGATAATGCCTTAGAGAAAGATGATTTTGGGCATATAAATTTCGAAGGAGTAAGTAACGAATTCGCTAAGATGCTTAAAAGAGATAGCGGATATGAAGTTAGGGCGATTGCTTTATCGATCCCTGAAAGATCATTCCCTTATTTAAGAAGCGGGGTAGATCAAAAGGAAGCAATCGAGGTGGCGCGTTTTGCCGTATTAAAAGCCTTAGAAGGCGAAAGTCAAAAAATGGTGACAATCGTCAGAGATTCCTCCTCTCCCTATAAAATCCATTATGAATTAGCGGATGCGAAGGATATCGCAAATGAGATTAAAATGATCCCTTATGAATTTCTATTAGATCACAGTAGACTTAGCGATAGTTTCCGAGCATATATGGCTCCATTGATCAGCGATATTGAAGAAAAGACAGAGGAAAAAGCGGGGATAATTGAATTCTTCGACTTAAATAACTAAAAAACGAGACAACAATGTCTCGTTTTAAAATCTTCGCAAAACTAAGATATTTATTTGTTTTCGGAAGTTTCGTCTTTGACATCACTCGCTTCGACTTCGGTGATATGCTCATGTAAATCATTGTGGATATCTTCGACGGTGTCTTTGATTGCGTTTTTGACTTTGGTTTCTTTTCTAACGATGCTTGTAAGAGCAAGTAAGCCAAGACCGCTAGACACCAAGGAGATGCCAAGAATGACCAAGAACATAATCATGATGGTCTCTTGTTTAGTCAAATAGATGATGGCTAGAATACCGCACGCCAAGATGATTCCGCCAGATAAGAATGAAGCGAAGTTCATCGCGAAGTTGTTCAATCTTCTGATCATGAAGATCAAGGAGTAAATTAAGGCGACAGCGCCAACGGCAGTTAAGAAGATGCCGATATAAAGTCCTAAGAATTGGAATAAGATTTCAACACTGGTTCCTTGGGTGTAGAAGAGGATCAAAAGGATACCTAATGACAATTCAAATGCACCTGCGGCAGCTTGAATATAATCTGTTTTGACGATACGAACGTCTCCAACCTTAATGACATCGACCAAGCCTAAAATAAGGCGTAAAAGAGCATCAAAAGCAAGAATGATGCCGACAATCAATAAGATGGTTTTTTGGAAATCAGCGTTGTTGCAGTAAATCCAGCAAAGGACACCGCCAACAATGAGAAGTAAAGCTTCAACAATGTTCCAAATGACCCAACTTATGCTTCCACGTTTCAACATAGTTAATAATTCCTCCTGTGGGCTTACTAACTATATTGCTTAACTTTAGTTAAGGCAAACAAAAAGCGACTTTAAAAAACAATTTTATATAATTTGTTTTATTTTTGTTTAATTTTTGGGGCCTTCAATCTTGTTGATTTCTGATCCTTTGATTTGAATTGGCTCGGCCTGAATGGGTTTTTCTTCCTCGTAAACTTCTTTGGCGTCTTTTACTTTCACTGTTTTTGCGTTTGTAGGGGCGACGCTGCTACTTGCGTAATCGTTTAAAACGTCAACTTTACCGATGTTTTTTATTTGTTTCTTAGCTTTTTTCAATGTCACCAAAGTAATGATGCCTTGCGCTAAACTTGCGACGATAAGGACGGAGCCAGTCAAGACCAAAACGATAGATGAATTGTCTTCGCGGTAATAAAGAACCAAGATTGTTATGCCGACGCCGATTAAGATTGCAGAGAACAAAATCTCTAAAATCGGCATAAATAGCTTCGCGTATTTTCTAACAATTGTAACGATTGAAAATATGACGATTAATAGACCGATGACTATTAACGAAACCGCAATGAAATTAGCGATCAAATAAGTGAAGACATGCTGCTTTGTTGCGTTGTAAAAATGAACTTCTAGGAGAATCATTGTCACAGCGACGGCGATTTCAAAACCTCCGACAAGCATGCCTGATTCATCGGTGTTATTGATTCCTTTGTAGTGAGACAAGCTCATCACGACTCTTAAAATTCCATCAAGGAAGATAAATGCTCCAACGACGTAGGCAATAATTGATTCGATATTCATTGATGAAACGTTGCTAGTGGAAGCCACGACAATCGAAAGAATGCCCGCTCCTAAAAGAATAATGGCTTCGACGAAATTCCAAATTCCCCAGAATTTGTTTAATTTTGCTTGTTTGTTTATCTCATCCATAACGCTTTCTCCTTAGTTAAATTCGTATTTTAGATATATAGTATATCGCGAGGATAGATTTATGGATGAAACTTTAATTAAAAAATATGCTTCTCTCATCGTTAACGTTGGAGCGGCAGTTAAAAAAGGACAATACGTTATGATCCGCACGACTCCAGATCAAGAGCAATTCGCTTCGCTTGTGGCGGAAGAGTGTTACAAAGCCGGAGCTAAACGCGTTGTAATGGAATGGAGGAGCCAGCTTCTTGACAAGATTGATTTTGCTTATGCTTCTAGTAAAGATTTAGGCACCTTGACTGCAACCGAATACGGGTCACAGAAATTTCAAACGGAGGAGCTCCCCACTTTGATTTGGCTTGACGCCGAAGACCCGGATGGTTTGACTGGCGTTGATTCTGCTAAAGTCGCGGAAGTAAGAGCGATGCGCTACAACGCGGCCAAAAAACTCATCGAAGCGCGCGAAGACAAATATCAATGGTGCATCGCTGGTTGCCCAAGCGTTAAATGGGCCAAGAAGATGTTTCCTAATTCGAGCGATTCTGAAGCCTATGAAAAATTATGGAAGGCTATTTTATTAACCTCTAGATGCGATGACGGAAATGGAATCCATAACTGGGAAGAGCATGAAAAAGAACTAAAAAAGCGTTGTGCCACCTTAAACGTGATGAATCTTAGGAAGCTTCATTATCGTAGCAAAAACGGCACGGATTTAACGATTGGTCTTATTCCTGGCGTTATTTTCTTAGGCGGAGGAGAAAAAGGAAAGGATGGCACCATCTATCAGCCAAACATTCCAACAGAAGAATGTTTCACTTCTCCGAAAAAAGGCGAAGCGGAAGGAGTTGTGCACGCTTCGAAACCGCTAGTCTATAACGGCCAAGTTATTGATGATTTCTATTTTGTCTTCCATGAAGGGAAAGTGATTGAAGCGCATGCAAAGAAAGGGGAAGATGTTTTAAAAAGCATTTTGACCTTAGATGAAGGAGCCTCTTATTTGGGAGAAGCGGCTTTAGTGCCTTTTGATTCTCCGATCAATCAATCTGGCTTATTATTCTTCAATACTCTTTATGATGAGAATGCCTGCTGCCATCTCGCTATTGGGCGTGGCTTCCCAACGCTTTATCCGAATTATGAAAAATACAGCGCTGATGACATTGTCTCTTTTGGCATCAATCGCTCCTTGTCACATGTTGATTTCATGATCGGCACTCGTGACTTGAAAATAATCGGTACCAAAGAAAACGGTGAAGAAGTGCTTATCTTCGAAAACGGCACCTGGGCTTTTTAATCGACCAAACCGCCGTCGGATGATGGGACTTTTTTCTCGATTTTGTGGTTTCCGTCATCGGCTGGTGGGACATCGTCAAAGCATTGGCACATATCTAGAAGCGGGCTATAACTATCGGCTATGTTCTTTTCTTCCTCTAGCAAAGACAAATATGAATCGTCATCAAGGTTTTTGTTGATTAAGGATCTTATTTCTTTATACAAAGAAAAGAAACTTTCACTTTCGGTTTCTACTTTAGCGTTGTTTGGAATTTCCACTAAATACGCCGAATCCTTTTGCAAGAATTCTTTGGCGACGCTAATCGATGTCTCATCTTCGCGTTTAAACAAAGAGCCGTCGAAATTTTCAATCAATTCGTTTTTCTTCGCTTCGATTTCTTCACGGTAATTTTTACTTTCCTTGCAAAGAGAAGAAACGTAAGCGCTGGCGTTTCCTCTTATTAATCCTTGAAGCATCATCGGAGAAGCTTGAATCCCTTGGATTTTTTCAATAGTCTCTGATATTGCATCCAAAGTTGTTTCCTCTTCTTTTGTCAAGGTTTCCAAACTGACTAATGAGTCACCGTCTTGCAGCGTGAATCCATCATAAACTCTTGCAACGCTTATTTTGGTCTTTTCATCCAATTGGTCCGCTTCGTTATTCGGTTTGTTCTTTAAAGGGTTGACGAAATTTAATTTTGCATAGGCTCCAATTCCGTTTTCGCTTTGCCTAAGTGCTTTGTCGAAAGCTTTTTTGTATGCTTTTTCTTTTTCTTCAAGCTTTTCTCTTCCAAAATAAATGACTTCGATTTGATTTGGGCTTGTAGCAGAGCCTTCTAGTATATAGCCTTTTTCATAAGACGGCTTTAATAACGAGGCGGCAAAAACTGCTTCGTCGATGCTTTGAGAAGCGGTGACTGAAAACGATTTTTTTAAAAGGTTGGCGCTATAATTGTTGGCTTTAAAAGTTGAATAATTGACCTTTCCGTCCTTGTCAACGCAGTAAGAAAAAGATAAAAGGTATGGCGATTTTTCTTTGCTTGCCTCGTTTGCGCTGATACGAATGGAAACGTAAGAGCCTTCTTTGCAGGCGAACATTTGTTTGTAATAGCAGCATGTTGATATGGCGGCAATTGCGATAAAAGAGGCGGCTAAACCTGAATATATGCCTATATAATGCTGACGCATCCAATGCCTGAATGGCTTTTCGGCTTTTGTGGCTTTTATGATATTTTTTTGTAATTTTGGAACGATGCATTCGCTTTCTGCGTGGATTTTGTTTTTCAAGAACAAAATATCTTCCAAATGCTCCGCGTTTTGAACAGTTACTTTGTTAGTGACTTTTTCAAGAACGTCCGGAACAAAAGAAGAGGCTTCAAGCTTCAATAAGGAAATTACTTCTTGCTCGTTAGCAAGCTCATCCTTGCTGATTTTGTTGTTGGAGACATTTTCGCTCATACTTGCGTTCATCTTCCTCTAAGGCTTTTTTGATTTTCTTGATGGCGTTATTGTACTTCCAAGTTACCGTCCCTAAAGGCAAGTGCATGACCTCAGCTATCTCCCTATGCTTGTAGTCGCCGATTGCGAACATCATTACGATGTTGAATTCGTCTTCTGAAAGGATTTTGTTTGCGAGAGTGATTGTGGGCGTGTCTACTTCCCCAAGATAATAAACTCCATCTGGGTGCACCTCTTCGCTGAAATCGTAGGATATTTCCCTGTTTTTCTTTTTCAGAAGCGAAATTGCCGTATTCTTGGCAATGGTCAATAACCAATTTCTGGCGTTTGTTCCAGGCTTGTAATCCTGGATATGGTTGTAGCAAGCAACATACGTGTCTTGCATGACGTCTTCCGCCAATTGGTAATCGTGGAGCAAAGGCAATACAAAAGTAAAAACACCGCGGGAGGTGATGTTATAAATCTCACTGAGGGCTTCACCCTTTCCGTTTTGGAGATTTACCATTGCTTGTTCTAACTTTTGCTCATCCATTTGTAAGTACCAATAACGAGACGTCACTCATCTAGGGGCTCGGTGACGCCTCGTAAGCACAATGATGCGCTTACCTAATAAAAAAATAAATCCATATTTTTGTTGGTTAATTTTGAAAAAATTATATTAGTTCCAAATTCACGATTGAGGAAAAGGAAATCTTCATGTCGTTTATTTCGATTATTTTGAAGATTCCGTCGATGTTTTTGATTTGTCCTCTCGATTCTTTTATCTTGCCAAGAGAATAGAAAGTCAAACAAACGTCTTCGCCCGAATATTCGCAAAGTAGATTATTTATCTCTTCTGCTTTGTCTGAAGAAATTGAAGGCTTTTCCAAATAGTTTTTCTTCTCTAACATTTTGGCTAAGTGTTTTTCTTGTTCATTCAAAGATTTATAGGCAATCCATTTCATCATTCCGCGTTCTTTCATTGTTTATGCCCTCCTATTTGCTCATGTCTTGCTTTTATGGTGCTATAGCTTTTTAAAGACGAAGCTCTCAAGACGCTGTTACGACCATAAGCTTCCCGTATCAGATCAAGCGATTTATCTAGTTTTTTGTTCATTTCGAGTTTTTTAGGAGAAGAGAAGAAACTCAATTGATCATACTCTGACTCACTAAGCTTTCCAAAAGATATGGATAATCCTCTTATTGGAAGTTCCTGAACATAAGCATCGTAAACGCGTAATATTGCTTTTATTAATGTTTCGAGGTCATCCGTTGCGATTGGCAGACTTTCTTCTTTCGCAAAAGCGCCATAAGGGTTTTTGTAATTCACCCAAAGGGATATTTTTTTGGCGATGGCATTTATGCTCCTCAGCCTTATTGCTAGGTCATCGCACATTTCTTTTATTAATAGCCTTGCTTCCTTTTTGGAATAATCCCGAATTAATGTTTGTCCTAAGGAAAGATTCTTTTCTTTTGGGACGTAGCTTTCTTCGATATCCGAATCATCAACGCCATTGGCAAGATTGTGCAATTGGTCGCCGATAATGCCGAATTCCTTTTCTAGTAAAGGGAGAGGCGCTTTTGCCAACTGTTCAATGGTGTGAATTCCAATGCGCGCTAAATGAGAAGCGGTGCCGATATTGATGCTCCAAATGTTTGTTATTGGCTTTATTTTCCATAGTTTGGTTTCTACATCGTCATAGTTCCATCTTGCTAAATAAGGAGGTTTCTTCTTGCCCTCATTATCCAACGCCAGTTTCGCCAAAAACATGTTAGGGCCGATTCCCGCCGTCGCTACTAACCCTAATTCTTTTTGGATTCTATTCTGGATTTCTTCAACTATTTTTTCTGGTGTTTTTTGATATAGGCTAAGATATGGACCGAGATTCAAGAAGCTTTCATCGATGGAATAGACGTGTAAATCTTCCATAGCGACATAATCCAAAAATATTGAAACTACTCTCGCGGACATTTGAAGGTAATAGGACATTCTTGGGGTAGCAAAAATCATTCCATAAACTTTCGGAAGATCCTTGATTCTACAAACGTTAGGAACGCCATATTTCGTTTTTAAATACGGGGTGACACTCATGACGACGGAGTTACTCGTTCTTGAAATATCCGCGCAAACCAAAGGCGTTTTGAATGGATTTAATCCCCTAGCGCTGCATTCGCATGAAGCGTAGAAACTCTTTAAATCAATGATTGCGATGACTTTTTCCATGATGAAATCATATTAAAGAACGTATTTATTAATAGTCTTGTAATTCATTATTTAGAATTTGTCGAATTAAGAAGCGAGATTTTAATAAATTCTCATTTCAAAAAACTTTTTAAGGTTTATTTTGGCTGCCCTATTTATTCTCTTTTTACGCTTTGTAATCGCATTTTCAATGTGTTCTTTATTACATGTCTTAAAAAGGTAAAAAAGTAACAATATTAAGTCATTCTATACTTAGACGTTTTCAATTTCATTTATTTGATATGTTTTAGACGCTAATGTTTTTCATTTGCTTTATATTGCTCTTTATTTCGGTTTTTTATATCAAAGTGTAAAGATAAAAGTTGGCCTCATCCATTGCATATTTTGTGCGATTCATATCTAAAAGGGATATTTTGCAAATAGAAGGAAACTAAAAAATGAATAATCATTCTAAAAAGATCTTGTTCTCGACAATTGCTGTTTTTGGCTTATTGTGTCAATTGCCTAAGAATGTTGCTGAAGACATTGCTTTCAAGGAAGTTCCTGTTTCGCATAATGTGCGAAATATTATTGAAGTAAGCGATAATGATTCTATTTCTCTTTATAAATATTACGATGGGCCTGAAATACACAATGGTAAAAAAGGCGGTTTTTATAGCCATTATCACCTGAAGAATAGAATTGGAGGCCATTCGTTCTTCGGAGGCCCTTCGGGAGGAGTGTACTGAGATATGGCTAAAACAAAAAGCAAAGAAGCCATGGAGCTATCACCGAATGAGCTTTTCGAGAAACTGGAAAAAGAGATAGGGATGAAGGAGA
>CAVAYV010000023.1:0-52225 GCA_963593015.1 bacterium
CCTTCTTTCTAGAGACTTTTGGGATGGATAAGGAGAAGGCGAATAATAAGCCTAGCACTATCCCAAGCAAAAACATCCAAGGGAAAACGACAAACATCGACGCCGCCCCATCAGTGGTGACAAACATTATTGGGTACATCGTAATCATAGAAATAAGATCGATGACCATGAATTGGATCAAATTCGTCAAGAACATGTCGTGCTTGCTATAGCCAATCCATTCAAGCACGAATTGATCATAATCTTTTCGGTAATAGAACTTCGTCAAGATCATCCTGATGATATTGCTAGCAACCCAAAGCATACAAATCATCGTGATCAAAACCAGCAAAGAAGCGATTTTGGTAACGAGAGTCGCTTTGGAGAAATCAATGACCTTATAAGTGATTTTAGAACTATTTTGGCTAGGAAGATAACTCACTAATTTCGCCTTTGAGGAGACATCAGAGGCAAATCCTTTGGCGCTTACATCATCTTTGAAGTGGAAGGCATCGACGCCACCTTTTTCAAAAAGAGCTTCCATCAAAGTCGTAAGATTATAGCTAAAGCCGTTGGAAACGCTATTTATGCCGACTGGCGAAACATCGCTCGCCGAATAATATTCGACCGTCAAAAGGGGATCGACTTCCTGCAAAAGGTCATAGCTGATTTTCAAAGATGACCAAACAAAATACCCTTTGGTAGGATCGTTAGCCATCTCAAGGGGCAAAATAAGCGCATGGTAAGAGAATTCTTCGGTCGTATACAGGTTGGCGCCAGTCCAACTATAGGTGAATTCATTCCCGGCTTCGTCGAAGAATTTAACGCTTCTCGAAGTCGGATATCCTAAAAACGAATCGAGGTAATTCCCGGCATAGATGTTGCTCCAAAACGGAGTATCGGCATGATTTTCGCTTATGGAGATGGAAATCGCTTCTTGAAGATATTTTTTGACGGAATTGAAGAAATTCGTATCGCCAACTATTGCGCCGCTGGCACTTGAATAGGATTCATCCGTGGTAATAACGACTTCGCTTACATAAACCTTGACCCCGCCAAGTAAGAAAGATGATTCGTCTTCATCGAATTTTCCGCCATAATTAGCAACGGAGTTCGTATGCAAATACCCCTTTTTCCCTAAAGGCGATTCTTCGTCAGTTCCATCCAATCTTTCTTTTATTTTGGAATAAGAGAAGCCACCGCCATCATAAACAAAAAGCTTGATGGAGTGATATCCTTCTAACAAGGAGGCGCTGGCTTTATAGACTCTAGTTTGATTGGATGGCTCGGTGATGGAAATTCCTAGCCCGTAATTAGTGATAAGCTTGCCAATATTGAAAACGCCATCCACTAAACCATATGTTACATTCGATGAAGAAGAATCATTCGAAGCGGTATTTTCGCTACGGCTAATTGCTTCTTCAAAAGAAGATTCCTCAAACAAGGCGAATTTGCTATTCAATAGATAACCGCCATTATCACGAACATAATCAACGTTTTCTTGATAGCCATTCAAATACGATTCATCATCCGAAACATTTTCTTTTTTGATTGAGGTGACGTTCCCACTCAAAGAATAGACCTCGCCCACGTTGTTAGAACCCGAAGAGCTTGAGGAGCTAGAAACAAAAGAGAAGGTTCCGCTATAAGAGGCATTGAAGATCATCACGACCGACAAAACCAGAACGATGCAGGTGGAGACGAGACGCCCAAGACGAGAAAAAGCAAATGATTTAGCGACATAAAAATAGGAAGAAGCTTTCATCTTCGGCGCTTTCACTTCCTCGGTATTCTTCTTGCTATTAGCGCTTTCTTTCAAGGTGACGTCGCTTAAAAGATGACCGTCGCCTAAAACGATATGCCTAGTCGCATAATCCTTGACCAAATCATAATCATGGGTGACATAAAGCACCAATTTTTCTTTGGCAACTTCCTTGATCAAATTGACTATTTCTTTGGAGGTATTCGGATCCAAATTCCCTGTAGGTTCATCGAAAATGATGACTGGAACATCCAAAGCCAAGCTGCGGGCAATTGCTACCCTTTGACGTTCTCCACCACTCATTTTGGAGGTTTTCATTCTCTTTTGGCGGGATAATCCTACCTTTTCTAGAGCTTCAATCGCCTTCTTTTTCGCTTCTTTGACATCATAGCCATGCTTCAATAAAGCAAAGACGACATTATCGATCGCGCTTATCGATTCTACTAAGTTATAGTCTTGGAAAACGAAAGTGACATAGCGGGCGTATAACGCCCTTCTTTCATCGTCACTTAGCCCACTTAATGGCTTGTCATTAAAATAAATTTCGCCTTCATCGAAATCTTCAACCCCAGTAAGAATCTTAATGAGCGTTGTTTTTCCCGCTCCGGATTCCCCGGTAATAACGACAAAAGATCCATCTGTATCAAAAGAAAGATTGATTCCTTCTAACCCTTTAGTGCTCTTACCTTGATCGTAATAGTACTTGGTTACATCTTCTAATTTAATATTCATGTAATGATTATACCAAAAATAGACTCTTGTTCATTCATTACGCTCAGAAAAAAACAAAGTTCTCGTTGACGCAATCTTTTTTGCCTAAAAAAGCCCTAGACTTTTCTCTAGAGCTTTTAATCTTTGAAGAGCGTTTATTTGGCAATGTAGCTTTGATTGCCTTCGAAATAGACTTCAGAAATTTTGGCATCGCTGATGTTAGATGCGGTTCTTAAATCTTTATCTAAATAAACAAAATCCGCGTATTTGCCGACTTCAATCGATCCTCTTTCTTTGTCAATGCCTAGCATTTTGGCGCCATTGATCGTAAAAACGTCCATGGCTTGGTTTAGGGTGATGAATTCATTTTTATCAAAGGTGAAATAGGAGTCAGCCGGGATCAAAGACTCACTTACGGTTCCTTTGACGGCGATCTGCATGATGTTCAAAATGTCGATGGGGGCGCCAGAATTAGCAGGATAATCCGTGGAACTTCCCATGATAACGCCTTTATCAAGCATGGATTTCACTGGATATCCCTTCATAAAATAATCCCAATCAAAATTCGCTTTGACGTAATCCGCCCAAAAATTCGGTTTTATCCTCCAAGTGATATTGGTCGCTGACGGAATATTGTGCTTAGCCATCAATTCCATCGTTCCAGTTGTGACTTGGCAAGCGTGACCGATAGAATTGATGACGCCTTCTTTAGCGGTCGGTTCCGCTTCAATATAAGCATTGACTAACTGTTGCGAAGCGGCATCGCCAGAGCAATGGGCATGAACGGAAACCCCTTTTGAATTGGCGCGTTTCACAAGTTTATTGATGGCTTCGTTTTTCCAAGTCTGGGGGCCATAGCTGCCGTTTTTATAAGCGGTTAAAACCCAAGCGGATTGATTTTCAAAACTTTCGCCATCAGCGAAAACCTTGATATTGTTCGGATTAAAATTCTTTGTGGTGTATTTATTCATCAATTCAGCGGCATGGTCGACTTGGGTATCGATATCCTCATAAGGATCGATCTTATAGCAAGCCGTCAAATAGAAATCCATGCCATATTCTTTGTCATAGGCGCTGATTCCTTCGTAGGCGCAATCCCCAAAGTAGGAAGTATAGGCATCCAAATAAGCGGTATAGCCGTTGGCGTGGAGGGTCTCACTGCAATCTTTGACGGCGTCAGCGAAATCTTGGTTAGTGATAACTCCAGCAGGCTTTAAAACCAGATTCAAGACATAGTTCATCGCGATATCGCTGGCTAAGCCAAGCAAACGACCGCTGCTATCCCTAGAAACGTTCCCTCCATCAATCGACCAATTCGGATCTTCTTCTAATTTTGCCGCTTCGATGGTTTTGGAATTCATGAAAATATTGTGGCCGGTGTCATCGATCAAGATGAGGGGACGATCATTGCAGATTTTGTCTAATTCTGAGCGAGCATCGATAGTCTCTTTGACGCTTTTGATTTCCTCATTCAGCCACCCTTGGGTGAAAATGACTTTGGAAGTCGTGTCGCGAGTGACTACTTGTTGAGCAAAATCAGCAGCATCTTTGAAAGTGGTGGCCGCACAAGTCAGTTTTTTGTTTTTGACCACCGAAGCGGCAATATAATGGCCATGTCCTTCAGTGGCTCCGCTCATCACAAATCCCGAAGATTTGTCCAAGACTTTCGTAACGCCGCTTTTGATGTAGGCTTCAGCGTCTTTTTTGTTTCCGACATAGACGTATTTGCCGTCTTTTATAGCAAAAGCCTCGACATAATCTTGATTGGCGTTAGAAGTATAGATGTTGCTATAGACAACGGTGTCAGCGACGACCTTATCTTCGCTTTTGGCGCATCCAACCAATGCTCCAGCAGATAAAATCATCGGGATTAAAGCCATTCCTTTAGTAATTTTTTTGCTCATTGTTTTACTCCTTTTAAAATTGAATTACATTACTGATTTAATTCAACGACAGACAGACTTCATTAATAGATTTAAAGCAGTTTAGTATGACACTGATAAATATAATTTATCAAGCGTTTTTAAAGTAGGCTAAAGATGGGTCTTGCTATCTTTAGCGTTTTTTGAAAATGGTTTCTATCTTGTTTTCGCTAACCTTCAAAACCAGATAGCTTCCTTCGATATCGTCCCGGGGGAAAGATAAGGAACCAGGGCATAAGATTTTAACGCCATCCACTTCCCTATCTTCTTTTTTGTGGGTATGGCCATGGATGAAAATCTTGACGTTTTCTTCTTTCAAGCTTCTATAGCAAGAATCATCAAAAAGAGGGTAATGTTGAATTTTTAGTAAGCCATATGGCGTTTTGATGAGACGGAAATTCGGATACTTATAGGAAGAGATATCGCAATTGCCTTTAACGCCAGAAAATGGGGCGATATCTTCGCTTGGGGATTCACTATCGCCTGCGTGCAAAAAGCAATCGGCGTCATATTCTCTTAAATAGACGTTTCTTATAGCGTCATTATCGCCATGGGTGTCAGAGATTATCGCAATTTTCATAAAGGGAATTTAGCCAAGAACAAACTGAAAGACAAAGGGGCATCCATTAAGCCTAAAAAGATGTCTTTTTCCGCTTGGTATATCGCAAGCAAAGCCTTAAACGGGGCGTTTTTCTTCATCTTTCTTAAATTGGCCATAATGGCTTTCACTTGATAAACGCTCATATGATACGAAGATAATTGTCCAGCGATACTGCCTTCGTTTTCCCCTTGCCTCATCAAATATCCGACCATATTCATCTTCCGAAATTGATTGGCTAATTGAATAAGCAAGCTCACTTCGTCGTACCCTTGAATCTTCAAATCGTTATAAATATGGAAAGCCTCTTTGACGTTGCCATCAATCAAAGCGTTCGATAAGGCATAGCTTCTATTCTCCAAAGGCTCATTGATTAAGCTTTTGACATCGTCTAAAGTGATCTTCCCGCTTCCCGACGCATAACAGACGAGCTTTTGCCCTTCCGAGACAAAACGGCCATAATCTAAGTCCAGACGTCTAATAAGCTCTTTGACCGCTTCGTTACTTATTGATACGCCCTTCTTTTCAAAATAAGCCGGCACAAAGCTTTTCCAGTCGTTTTCCGTCAATGGGTTAACCAAAGAAGGCTTGACGCCTAATCTAGTCAATTCCTTCCCGAATTTTCCTTTCATTTCCAAATTTTCGCCATAAACGGCCAAATAAAGATAAATGTTGGGGTCAGGATTGGAAAGAAAATCCAAAAAGGGCTTATCGGAATCGTTTTTTTGTAATTTCAAAGCGCCTTTTGATCTTGAAGGCGGAAGCAAAAAGAAGGCGTTCTTGACTATAACAGCCTTTTTTTCGCACCCCAAAGGAAGATTGAAGCATTCGTTTGCGACATCAATCAAAGTGGAATCGCTCATATCCAAAGTGACGGAATTCAAAGGGGTTAGTTCCTCTTTGAAAGTCGCCTGCACCACTTTTTTAAGTCCAAGTTGGGCGAATTGGGGATCGTTGGAATAGACTACTTGAATCATAAAAACATTATACTCTCAATCAATTGCTTTTAGATTAAGAGAAAAGATAATCGATAATTTTCCTTCTATTCATATAAATGGGGCAATTAAGCCTTCCTTCCTCAAACAAGCAGCAGGTGGAAGCTATTTTTTGACTGAAACATCAGAAATTTCTGTTCTTCTTAATTTCTTTTAATAAAGGAATCACGTCTATATAGGTATATTTTGTCAAGATTTAAAAATAAGAAGAATAGCTTATTGTCCCTTCTAGATCGGTTCTACGGATAGTGACGCCACAGGCTTTTAGATTTTTTATGACCTCATCGTCAGGATGGCCATAGCTATTGGTTTTTCCAACGCTTATTACGGCCTCTTTCGGAGAAACCGATTTCAGAAAGGATAAAGATGATGAGGTCTTTGATCCATGGTGGCCAATTTTGATGATATCGCAAGTCAAAGAGGGGTTATCTTCAATGATCTTGTTTTCTATCTCGATTGGGGCATCCCCCATAAATAGCCATTTTTTGTTCATGAATTCCGCATAAAGGACTAAAGATTTGGCATTTTCATCGCTATTATCGTCAAAATATGTGTTCAAATTTCGAAATGTTATCCCAGCCACCGTCAAAGGGAATTCGCTTTTATCTTGGACGAGCTTATCGATCAAAAAATATTTCTGTAAAGACGCAAAAGCGCCAATGTGATCGTAATCCCCATGCGAAGCGATGACGGCATCAAGATGATATATCTTTCTTTTGTAAAGGTAGTTGAGGTCCACTTCCACGCCTAAATCGAATTTGGTGGAGCCCCCTGTGTCAAGCAAAACGGATTGGTTGCCATTCCTTATTAAGATCGAATCGCCTTGCCCAACGTTTATAAAGCTTACTTCTTCTCCGATTCCGTTAGCGATCGGCAAAGCTCTAATCAATAAGAAGGATACAAAGATTATAGGGATGGACTTTTGAATCTTCGGGAAACCAATTTCCAAAAAATAAAAGAAGGACAGGTAACACAAATAATAAAAGAAAGCGAGATAGACATTAAACCCTCCTCCAAAAGGCGCGATTATATCTATGCTTACGCAAAAATTAAGAATCGCAGAAATAAAAGACGCATAATGATTCAATAGAGAAAAAGGGATATTCAAAATGAAGGCAAGAAGGCCAAATAGATATAAAGGTATCATCAAGGGCAAAAAGATGAATTCGTAAACAAAAGAAAGAGGCCTGAAATAAGCCCCTTTGATATGCAACGGCAAAAGGAAAGCCCTTAAGGAAAGAAATTCATAACGTTTTCTTTCCTTCGGTTTGAATCTAAGCAAAATAGGGTGAGTTAGGGAATTCGCCAAAGAGAGTCCTTCTCCTAATAAAAACGCCGTTCTTAAAGGCATCCGATAATCGACTAGACATAATATCAAGCCAACAAGAGAAGACTTACCAAGTGAATCCAGTTTGTCTTCTTTGAAAGGGATAAAGGTTAGTCCTTTTGCCAAAAATACCCGCAAAAATCCAACCTTTTGAAAGAAAAGAGGGGAAATCACAAATAAAGAAACAAAAGATATAACCTTGCTTTTCTTTTCTGAAACAAAGCGTTTGGAGATTTTTTCAACAAGTCTACAAATAAGGGAAAGGTAAATGCCGCTGCTAGAAAAATAATAAAGAACATCCAAACTGCTGGCTTTGGATAAGAGCGAAGAAGAATAATCCTTTCTATCAAAAATAAGCGCATCGATCAGGGAAGAAGAATCAGAATCCAAGGATGATAAAAAAGCCTTCTCTTTTTCCCGTATCCTCAAAGGGTTATTATAATTCTCATTGATCTTATAAGCGCTTAAGCTATATTTTATCCCCCGAGAAAGCAAATACTCCTTGAAAGAAAAACGCCCTTCATAGCTTGTTTCTTCGTATTCTTTGGCTTTTCCGTATATCGTCAAAAAATCTCCGACTTCTCTTGTCGTTGCTTTCTCATAGACATAGAAGGAAGAAAAATTGCTTCGGAAAAAGAAATAGTTGTTTTTCGTTTCGATAACCATCCCTTGATATTCTTTGCTTTTGCTTTCCTGGTTTAGCAAAGGGATCTTTGATAAAGAAAAAGAAATCACAAAAAGAAGAGAGAAACTAATAAGGCACTTCTTTCCTTTTTTAAAAGAAAAGAAAGCCAGCGAGAGAATTAAGAAAACAAATATTGGCAGAAGAAAATATTTTTCGAAGTAAAAGGAAAAATAAGCTCCTAAAGAAAAACCAACTAAGGCAAAGAAAAGCGCTAAACTCCTCTCTCTAGTCCATGAGAGTAACGTAATCACGTGCTTTCGCAAAAATTGCATTGCCGATGCCTGTCACGTTTTTAAGCTCCTCAAGGCGATTAAAAGAGCCGTTTTTCTCGCGATAATCCAAAATCGAAGTGGAAATGGTGCTTGAGAAAGCGCTGACGGTCATCAAAGTCGTTTTATCAGCACTATTGATGTTGACTTTGGCGATTGGCGAAGTGCTGCAAGTGTTGCTGTTATCGTAAATCGGGGCGATGTAATAGGACTCGCCGCTATTTAAAACGTATTCCGTGTTGTAGCATCGGGAATCAGCGTTTGTAGTAACGCCATTCGCTGCCTCGATCAGAGTCAGAAGAGTCGAGCCGCTCGCCAAAGTATAGCTCCCGGTTCTTTTGACTTCGCCGGTGATCGAAACCGAAAGCGTGTCGCTTGAAGAGTTAACTATCGTGTTAGAAACGCTCCCGGCGATAATCGAAGTAGTTCGATCGACCGCCGAAAAAGCGATGATTCCGACAACCGTCACCACTAGCGCCACCAAAATGAATTTGACCATAGAATATATCCTCCTAATATGAAATAGACAAAGAAAGGGACATATTCCAAAAGAAAAAGCACCTGTAATCAAGGTGCTTCAAGATAAACTATTTTTTGGTAACGGCGGCTTCCAAGATTTCAATCTCATAAGTCGTAGCGGCTTCGACAAGAACTTTGTCGCCGATGGAATGATCGATTAAGGCCTTTCCGATCGCGCTTTGATCAGAGATTGAAGGAGGGATGGCAAATGGGTTGGCTTCGATTGTACCGACCAAACGGACGGTGACTTCTTCGCCAGTGGCGACCTTCTTGTATTTGACGGTATAGCCAAGGTTTATTTTCTTTCCGCCTTTTCCTTCGCCAATGATTGAGGCGATATCTTTGATGTGTTCAATTTCTTTGATTCTGGCTTCGATTTGGGCTTGTTTATTTCTTGCGGCATCGTAGTCAGCGTTTTCAGATAAGTCACCTTGGCTACGAGCGAGTTTCAATTCCTCGATAACCTCAGGACGTTGATTATCAATTAAATCACGGTATTCTTTTTCAAGTTTATCCATGCCCTCACGGGTCATGACAATTTTTTCTTCTGCCATAATTTATTCTCCTAAAATAGCACAATGATTATACACTTTTTCTTCTAATAAGAAAGAATAGACTCTATTTCATGGAAGCAATTTTCGGATCGCCTTCAAATGTGTCGAGCATTTCTTCGGCTTCTTCCATTTCCTCTTCGCTTAGTTCCAATAAAGAAGCCCCATCTTCGCTAGCCATAACAACTAAATCATCGGGATTTTCTTCTTTATAGATGAAGTAGAAAGTCTTCTTTCTTTCTGGATTCTCATAATAAAAGAGAATCTTCCAAATATCCTCATTTCCTTCTTCGTCTGTCAAGACGATGCTATTATCGGTAATCTCGGTCATACTTCCCTCCTTATAAAAGTTTTTTGAATTTGTTGGCTTCGTTTTCAAAGCCAGCATTTGTCTTCACTTGTCCCGAGGCCATTTCCGGTTTCCCGCCGCCGCCGCCTCCTAAGACTTTGCTCATGGTTTTGACGATGTCTCCGGCTTTGACTTTGCCTAGAGCGCTTCCTCCGACCATTGCAACAATCGGTCTAGCCCCTTCTTCTCCGCCAAGCAAGATCAATAAATAGTCTTTGCTCTTGCTCTTGACGCTATCGGCTAAGGTAAGCAAATCGCCTTTGCTCGCGCCATTTTTTTGATAAGCCAAGAAGCTTACGCCATTGACTAATGGGGCATTTGTCAATTCTTTGGCTTCGATATTCGCTAATTTGTTACGCAAAGAGGCATTCTCTTTTTCCAAATCTTTCTTTTCAGCTTCGCTCTTTTTTAGTCGCGATAAGAAATCTTTGTCAGAGGCATCATAAACACTTTCCGCCTCAGATAGCAAAGCGATCTTGTTATTCAAATAATTGATGGCTCCTAAAGAAGTAACGGCGCTTAATCTTCTGACACCAGAAGCAACTGCTTCATCGGAGACGATGATAAACAAGCCGATTTCGCTGCTATTTTTGACATGAGTGCCACCGCAGAATTCTTTGCTGTAATCATTGAATGTAACGACTCTGACTTCATTGCCGTATTTATCGGCAAATTCCATTTCGGCGCCAAGTTTCTTCGCCTCTTCAATCGGAAGCACTAAAGTCTTCTCTTCAATAGCTTCAGAAATCTTGTCATTGACTTCTTTTTGGATTGATTTTAGCTCATCGGAAGTCAATTTGCGGTCGCTAGGATAGTCGAAACGGAGATAGTTTTCATCGACGTAGCTGCCTTTTTGATCGACATGGCGATTCAAGACGTTTGAAAGAGCGCTATGCATCAAGTGAGTGGCACTGTGATTGCGTTCGATTAATCTTCTTCTTGCGCTATTGATTGAAGCTTCGACTTTCGCCCCTTCTTTCAAGGATCCATATTTAACGACGATATGGTGAAGATGCTGACCGTTTGGAGCTTTGGAGACGGAAGTGACTTCCGCTTCGAAATTATCGTTTTTGATGAAACCGGTATCCGATACTTGACCACCCATCTCGGCATAGAAAGGGGTCTTTGACAAAATAACATCCCCTTCTTCATCAATTGAATCGGCTTTGTTGCCATCGTTGAATAAACCAATGACTTCGCTAGAAATCGAATCAAATTCATATACGAACTCGCTGGCTTTCTTGAATTCAAGCAAATCTTTGGATTGCTTATGGAAAGACTCTATCGAGCCTCTGGCGTTTCTCGCTCTCTCACGCTGCTCTTCCATCGCTTTCTCAAAGTCTTCCATATTGACTTCCACTCCTTTTTCCAAAGCGATTTCTTTAGTCAAATCGATTGGGAAGCCATACGTGTCATAAAGCTTGAAAGCCTCTTCCCCGGAAAGCTCTTTTTTGTCTTTGAGCATAGAAAGTAGCATACTTTCTCCGGATTCCAAGGTTTTGAGGAACTTCTTTTCCTCGCTTAAAACCATTTTGGAGACTTCGCTGACCTTCTCTTCCAAATATGGGTAGAAGTCTTTGTATTCGTCAGCCACCACTTGGATGAGCTTATACATGAATTCGCCTTCGATCCCTAACTTTTTGCCATATCTCATCGCACGGCGGATGATACGCCTTAAAACATAGCCTCTTCCTTCATTAGAGAAAGAAGCGCCATCGCTTAAAGCAAAGGTGAGGCAGCGGGAATGGTCGGCGATAACGCGGAAAGGCATCAAATTATCGCCTTCGTATTTCTTATTAGACAGAGTTTCGATCTCTTTCATGATTGGGGTGAATAAATCCGTCTCGAAATTAGTCTCGCAGCCTTGCAAAACGCAAGCGATTCTCTCTAATCCTGACCCCGTATCGATATTTTTGCTTGGAAGTTCTTTATATTGATTTCTGGGGATAGAAGGATCGCAATTATATTGACTGAAAACGATGTTCCAGATTTCGATGTAACGGTCATTTTCGATGTCGTCTTTCAATAGTTTGACGCCCAAATGATCAGGATCGTATTTCTCGCCGCGATCAAAGAACATTTCAGTATCTGGTCCGCCTGGGCCTTTTCCGATCTCCCAGAAATTAGAGGCCATTGGGATAAGGTGATCGGAAGGAACCCCGCATTTGATCCACAAATCGTATGTGGCTTTGTCATTTGGCTCATATGTCATATATAGCTTTTCAACCGGGATTCCAAAACCAACGTTCTCATCGGTTAGAATTTCATAAGCCCATGGGATGACTTCATTCCGGAAATAATCTCCGATGGAGAAATTGCCAAGCATCTCAAAAAAAGTATGGTGTCTTGCGGTATGGCCGACATTTTCGATATCGTTGGTGCGCAAAGACTTCTGCACATTGACGATGCGACGGCTAGGTGGCACTTCGCTTCCGTCAAAATATTTCTTTAGTCCGGTGACACCGGCGTTGACCCAAAGCAAAGATTTGTCTTCCGGCCCTGGAACCAAGGAAACGCCAGGCAGCCATTTGTGCCCTTTGCTTTCAAAGAATTTAATCCATCTATTGCGGATTTCTTGCCCTGTTAATGGTTTCATAACTTTCCTCCAAAAATAAAACACCCAAACGAAGGAACGCTGCTGCGCGGTACCATCCTTCTTCACCAAGGGTGCTCTCGAGTTGCTTATTAACGCTAAGCGACGGCGACATTACTCGCGATTAGGGAAGTGGCGTATCCGCTAGGCTTTTCCATCATGAGGCCCTCTCTATAAACGGATTTAGCTTCCATAAAAGATTTTAGCACTACTCTTTTCTTTGGAAAAGAAATAAAAAGGCATTTTAAAGGCTTATTGTGGTGACGCTAGGACGAATTTCATTATTCTTCGTTCCTTGGAACCTTTCTCCCCAACCGCCATAATAATTCAGATACTCGTTAAAATTTGAGTAATGGTCTTTGGTGAAAAAGCAAATTGAGTCATAGCCGCCTTCTTCATTAGGATAGGAAGTCGTGGCGTTTTCTTCGACAATGACCAAGCGATAAGTTCCTCTGCTTATTTTTGAGCCGTTATTATATCCAGGATTATAAGAGGACGTTGAAATATCAAGCTCATAATAAGTCGCGCCTTTGTTAGCCCATGGGCCCAAAGGCTCGGTGTAGCTATTCGACCCAGTATAGCTTCCATAAGCATAAGTGAAATTGCATCTACCTTCGCTTCCATATTCCAAAGCAGCGCTTTTGTCAGATCCGCAATAATTGATCGGAAAAGAATTGAACGCTTGATAGTAAGCGGCGACATCATCCGGCTCAATATAAGCGCTATTCCGATTTATCGTCTTTTTGATTGTAGAGCTAAATGTCCCATCGCTCAATTGGCTCACTTCATAAACGTTCGCTTCGTTACCACTCACTTTAACGCGAGGAAGGCGAAAAACATATTCATCTAGCTGAGAAGAGGAAGAAACGCTTGAGGAAGATGAAGAGGAAGAAGTTTCACCATAACTGCTTGAAGAAGATTGACTAGAAGAAAATGATGCCGTTTCCGTCTTTTTGCTCAAAATGACTATCTTAGAAATGTAGCAAACGTAATTTGAATCATCCGATAAGCTAAAAAGAGAAAAACCGACCACAGTCTGATTGACGCAATCGTAGCGGAGCCAGGAATCGTTTTCGTAATCATTGAGGTTTTTTGCGCTTTCTTCTTTGACTATGTCCGATGAAAAATAAGAACCGCATTTAAAAGCCAAACTAGTGGTTGCCTCTTTGCTATAGCAATTCACAAAAATGGAATCTATCTCAAAAGAACTCGCGAAACTGAAATTCAGCAGACCCGCATTGTCCTTATTCCCCAATCGAATGCTGGCTTTTGAGTTTTCATTTGAATCGAAATAACAGTTCGAGGAGGTTATTTTTACGCTATTAGTGCCGCTATAATCGAAAGATATATCGCCACTTTGATTATCGCCATCGTAGGCGTTTTCGCCAAAAGAAATCGAAATTTCTTCTAAAATTTCCTTGTTTTTGCTTGAGCTTGAAGAGGATTTTTGATTGGAGGAAACAGAGGAAATAGAATTAATCGGCAAATATATGGCGCAAGAAAAAAGAGAAAAAGAGACCGAAAATCCTAGCAAAATTAACCTCTTTTTCTTCATATTCATCTAACTAAGCCCAATTCGAAGGCATTTGGCGATAGGTTTTCATCCAATCGCTGTTTTTCAGCTTTTCATTGGAAGCGCTGCAAGAAATCGTTTTGCTGCCGCTTTGATCGTAATTCACAATGACTGTGCCATTTAAATCCTTGATGGCGTCTTTGGTAATTTTCCCGCTTTCTCCGGTCGGGGCAGAATCATAACGGGTAACATAGACATCATCAGTCCACTTCGCCCATGCCTCAATGGATTTTTGGTATGGCATAGTATTGTCATTATTTGCCGTATACTCATTGCTTCCCGCAACGCAAGAGCAGACGATTGTGTTTGGTTGGATGGCATCAATCAAAGAAGCAGAGTTCGCATTGAAAGAGCCATGATGGCCCGCTTTAAACAAATCAACTGTTCCAATATCATTGCTCTCTAATAAGCTTTCGCAGCCATCGTCTTCCAAATCACCAGTGAAAAGCATCTTCTTTTCGCCTTGTTTGAAAAGCAAAGCCACACTATGGTTATTTTCGTTGGTTGACACTTCTTCGTAGTATTTTTGATAAAGAATTTCCATTGTCAAGCCGTTACCCAAAACGTAGACGCGACTCGCCCCATCAAGACCTTTGAAGCATTGATTGCCGGTATAGTGTTTTGTTCCTTTAGAAATGACATTTTCTCTAGCGGAGAGATAATCCGTATAAATCTGAGATGGGTTATCGCTTTTCTTTTTGGTGATGTTGTCGAAATCGATCAAAGTGTCAATGTTATAGGAATAGAGGATTCCTTGTTTTTCGCCATTGCTGCTACTACCGACAAAGGCGGCGATGTGATCTTGATCGCTATGAGTGGCGATAACGTATTCTAATTTGCCATCAGTGCAATATTGATCGATCTGATTTTTAATGGCGCTTTCGCTGCCTTTTCGAGAACCGGCATCAATCAAAATATCATTTTCGCCTGCTTTGATGTAAATCGAATCGCCATTATACTGATTTCCTAACGTCAAAAAATGAAAAGATATCGAATCAAAGCCTCCAGTGGCTCCGCTAATGGAACTGGAAGTATTCAAACTACTGGAAGAATCCGGACTGCTGCTGGAAGAATCCGGACTGCTGCTGGAAGAATCCGGACTGCTGCTGGAAGAATCCGGACTGCTGCTGGAAGAATCCGGACTGCTGCTGGAAGAATCCGGACTGCTGCTGGAAGAATCCGGACTGCTGCTGGAAGAATCCGGACTGCTGCTGGAAGTATTCAAGTCGGCACTGCTGCTGGAAGTATTCAAGTCGGCACTGCTGCTGGAAGTATTCAAGTCGGCACTGCTGCTGGAAGTATTCAAGTCGGCACTGCTGCTGGAAGTATTCAAGTCGGCACTGCTGCTGGAAGTATTCAAGTCGGCACTGCTGGAAGATGATTTATTTTTAGAATCAGCATCGGTTTTGCGCAAATAAATAACGCCGCCTATCGCCAAAGCGGCCACAAGCACCAAAATAAGGGTGACCAACCACCAAGGGAATTTTGCTTTTACCCTTTTTCCGCCAACTTTTTTGGAGATAGTCACTCCGCTTTTGTCGACTTTGCTCACTTTAGCCTTATTAGTAGTTTTCTTTTTGTTTGCCATAAATTAAATGTCGTTGCGGATCCCTTTGTAGTAAGTTTGATCGATGATGCCTCCGCCTAGCATCCTGCCATCTTCCAAATAGAAGGCGGCGAATTGGCCAGGAGTCACCGCTTTATAAGGCGCGTCATAGATGAGTTTTACGTTATCCCCTTCAAAATAAAGGGTGCATCCTTGATCGGCTTGCCTATAACGGAATTTGACCCCGACTTTGATAGGCGCACTAGGATGAGGTCCAATAAAATTAACATCCGTCACTAAGCAAGAATCGCTATTAAGATGGTCGTCTTCGTTGCCATTGGTTACATAAAGGATGTTGTTTTTGACATCTTTTTTGCAAACAAACCAAGCCTCTTCCCCCAATCCTTTGACGCCGCCAATCCCTAATCCTTTGTGCTGACCGAGCGTGTAATACAAAACGCCTACGTGCTTTCCGATGACCTTTCCGCTTTCAATATCGACGATATCGCCTTCTTTTGAGGGGAGATAATTCTTCAGGAATTCCTTGAAATTCCTCTCTCCGATAAAGCAGATTCCGGTCGACCCATGCTTAGAAGCCACTTCATCCAAACCGAGTTTGGCTGCCAAAGCCCTCGATTCCACTTTGGTGATGTCATTCATCGGGAATAAAGAGTGAGAGATTTGCTCTTCGCTTACCTGACAAAGAAAATAAGTCTGATCTTTGGCTAAATCCAAAGGCTTAGCTAAATAAAAATGACCGTCTTTTTCAACTTTCTTGGCATAATGCCCCATTGAAATATAATCAAAGCCTCTTTCGCTTGCAAATTTCAAAAAACTATCGAATTTGATGTATTTGTTGCAAAGAACGTCAGGGTTTGGGGTTCTTCCTCTTTTGTATTCCTTGAGGAAATATTCAAAAACGTTGTCCCAATATTCTTTGATAAAATCGATTCGCAATAAAGGAATCCCTAATTTTTCAGCGACTTTCACGGCATCATGGTAATCGGCCTCTTGGGGGCAGACATTATCATTTATCGTCGGATTGCCAAGGTAATCGTTATTGGCCATCGCGTCCCAGTTACGCATAAAGCAACCCGTGACGTCGTATCCTTGCTCTTTTAATTTGTAAGCCGCGATGGCGCTATCGACGCCACCTGATAAACCAAGTAATATTTTCTTGCTCATAAATTCCAAAGCTCCTTGCTATCAAGCCAAAGGGTGAAAGGGCCGTCATTCAAAAGGCGAACTTTCATGTCAGCTTGGAAGACCCCAGTCTTGATAGACGGGTATCTTTCCTTCAATAGATTATTCCATAAAGCGAACAGCTCTCTTGCTTCAAGAGGATTCAATGCATCGACAAAAGAAGGGCGATTCCCTTCTTTAGAGTTTCCGTAAAGAGTGAATTGGCTGACAGAAAGAATCTCCCCATTGACATCAAACAAAGATTTATTCGTTTTGCCGTTTTCATCTTCAAAGATTCTTAATTTGGTGACTTTATCCGCCATCTTTCTCATAACTTCGATATTATCGCCTCTTGTGAATCCTACAAAAAGCAAAAAACCTTTACCAATCGAAGAATATAATTGCCCATCGATAGTGACAGACGCTTCTTTAACAACTTGAACTAATACTCTCATTTGTGGATATACTCATGAATAATCGGGCGAACTTTTATTTCGTTTTCAGAGAATTCGTAGGCATCGCGGATGTCTTTGTAGACTTCCTCGACATCTACCTTATTCGTATAGGCATTTGCCAAAAGTTCGCCTTTCTTGACATAATCGCCGACTTTTTTATTGAGCACAATGCCGGCAGACATATCGATTTTATCTTGGATAGTTTCTCTTCCCGCCCCTAATTTCATCGCGGAAATTCCGATTTTCAAAGAGTCGATTCGTGAAACATACCCTTCTTTTTCGGAATAAATAGGTCGGATTATCGAAGCCATTTCGAATTTGGATGGATCTTCGATATAAGAAACGTCTCCTCCCTGGGCTTTGAAAAATTCTTTTTGCTTCTCGTAGCCTTTTCCATTAGCGATGGCTTCGCTGATCAGTTTGCGCCCTTCTTCATAATTAGAAGCGATATGGGCTTGCTCAAGCATAATCGCGCCAGCTCCGGTAACTAGTTCCACAAAATCCTTTGGCCCTTTGCCTTTCAAAGCGTCAATCGCTTCTTTCACTTCTAGAGAATTCCCTACCGCTAAGCCTAACGGTTCATCCATATCAGTCAAAATTGCTCTTGTATCTCTCCCTAAAGAATCACCGATTTCGACCATGCAAACTGCAAGTTCTCTCGCTTGATCGATGGTTTTCATGAAAGCGCCGCTTCCAAATTTAACGTCTAGCAAAATCGCATCGGATCCCGAGGCCAATTTTTTGCTCATAATGGAACTGGCGATCAAAGGGATCGATTGCACGGTTCCGGTCACATCTCTTAAGGCATAAAGCTTTTTATCGGCAGGATCTATATCGGCCGTTTGCCCGATTAGGGCTATACCGATTTTATTGACTTGGTCGATAAATTCTTGATCAGTCAAAGAAATCGACATTCCGGGGACGCTTTCCATTTTATCCAATGTGCCGCCTGTATGTCCTAAACCTCTGCCACTCATTTTGGCAAGTTTAGCGCCGCACGATGCGACAAGCGGGCCCAAAGCCAAAGAGGTTTTGTCTCCGACCCCACCAGTGCTATGTTTGTCAACCTTAATGCCTTTGATTGAGCTAAGATCGATAATTTCGCCGCTATGCATCATCGCGTCGGTGAGATTGGCCGTCTCTTCTTTGTCCATGCCTTTGAGAAGAATCGCCATTGCCAAAGCGCTGGCTTGATAATCCGGGATTGACCCATCGGTATAGCCTTTGATGAAAAAATCTATTTGCTCTTTGCTCAATTTCTTTCCATCGCGCTTCGCTTCGATGACATCAACCATTCTCATATCGGTCACTCCCTAACTGATTAAAAATTATAACTCTTTCTTTAGAAAGACGAAACCAAAGACTTGTCTAATGCCAAATTTAATTGCCTTCTTGGCATTTTCAGAAAATTTTGATAAGGAATATCATTTTTGCTGAAAAATCTATATAATGATGCAGTATGACATTCTTAGAAAGCTTGCTTACATATTTGCCAGAAGATGAAGCCAATTCGCTCGAAAACGCCATCAATAACGGAAGCGTTATCCATGGTTTGATTTTGAACACGAAGAAAATGAGCGACGAAGAATTTGTAAAGCGTTTCCCAAATGTCAAAAAGCATCCATTCGTCAAGCATGCCTATCTTTATGACAAGGCAGAATACGAATTCGGAAAGATGATGCTTTATGAAAACGGCGTTTATTCTATCCAAGATCCAGCCGCGATGATGCCGGTTTATTTCTTGAACCCAGAAGAAGATGACGTTATTTTGGATATGTGCGCCGCTCCGGGTGGCAAATCCATTGGTGCTTCTTTGGCGATGAACGACAAAGGCTGCATTATCAGCAATGACATCTCCTATCCACGTGCTAAAGCGATGAGCCAAAATGTCGAAAGAATGGGGCGTGGCGACATAATTGTAGCTTCTAACGATTTTGTGTTTTCACATATACACTTCGCTGACACTTTCGACAAAATAATAGTCGATGCTCCCTGCTCTGGCAGCGCGATGATGCGGAAAAACGATGAGGCAAAAAAAGATTGGAGTTTCACGAAAGTCAAAACCAATGCCAAACGCCAAATCGAAATCTTGGAGCTTGCCTATGAAATGCTGAAACCCGGTGGAACAATTTCATACAGCACTTGCTCTTTCAACATCGAAGAGAATGACAACGTTATTCTTTCAATGAAAAATAGGCATCCTGAAATCGAGTTAGTGAATCTTGAAGAGAATGATTGTTTTTATCGCACGAAGGAACTCCCTGAAGCCGTTCATTTGTTCCCGAATCGTTTTGAAGGCGAAGGGCAATTTGTCTGTTTGTTCAAAAAGCCTGGGACCTTAATTAAAACGAAAAAGGAGATAGTCTCCTACCCTCGTTATAAAGATTTTGTCGCTCAGTATGGTTTGACTGAGAGAAGCAATGAAGAGATGCGACATAAATTCTATAGCCTTTATCAGCATTTCGACGCTTCGCATTTGAACGTTTTAAGATATGGCGTCAAATTATTCGAGATGCGCGATATCTTTATCCCTGACCATCACCTTGCTCATTTCTTAGGAAGCGAATACAGCATTCCGATTTCTTTGGAAGACGCAAAGAAATACGTTCATGGCGATGTCTTTGATCTCGATAGAAGCGATGGCTTCTATATCGTAAGCTATGATGGCAGAAACTTAGGATATGTCAAAGTTACCCAAGGAATTGCCAAAAACCATTACCCAAAAGGTTTAAGAAGAAATTGGGAGTGACGGGTATTATCCCCGTCTTTTTTGGAGGAAATTTATGATAATCGATTCTTTTAAGGAAAACGGGCACGCAATAATGACTGCCAAGGATTTTTGCGGAGAAGGCAAAAATTTAGGCGAGGTTTGCGTGGTTTTTTTCTCTTCTGATGTTCTCCAAACCGCTTTGAGCACGTATGACGCCGAGCCAGTAGCCCTTATTTCCAAATCCATGGCAAGAGAAACTGTCTATCGTATCAAGGGAACAAAAATTCTTTTTTATCACACTCAGATGGGCGGTCCTGCCGCCGGAATGCTTCTTGATGAAGCCCATCAAGAGACCCATGCCAAACACTTTATAGTTTTTGGATCGGCTGGTATTTTGAATAACGAATTAGGGCACGGAAGAATCATGGTGCCCTCTTACGCTTATCGCGATGAAGGGTTTTCCTATCACTACAAAAAACCAAGCGATTATATTGAAATTAAAAACGCGAATTTCGTCGCGGACTTTTTGGAAGAAGCAAATGTCCCATACGCGATTGGGAGAACTTGGACCACCGATGCTTTCTATAACGAAACGAAGGAGGCAATGGCCAAAAGAGTGGAAGAAGGCTGCATTTCCGTCGATATGGAAGCCGCTTCTCTCCAAGCGCTATGCGATTATAGGGGATATCAATACTATACTTTCTTTTTCGGTGGTGATTTGCTTGACGCACCGATTTGGGACTATGCAAATTTAGGCGATGAAAAGGAAACCAAAAGCCAGCTTAATGCCTTTTCTTTGGCGGTCAGATTGGCAAGGAAGATTATTGGATCGAAATAGCTTTTTTGCCTTTTAAAGGAACGTTTTCTTCCTTCATCAAGAAGTAATTGTCCCCTAAAGCTCTTAATGAATAGACTTCTTTAGCGATCATTTCTTCGACAATGGGGGCAAATTCAACGGCGCTATACTTAGAATATTCTTCTTTTGCGATTGGCTTAAAAAAAGTCAGATACATCGGATAGCGTTTGTAATTGGTCGAAAAACTTAAAGGGAATTGAGACCCATATTGCGCCAAAGGGATCATTGGGACACCGCTTTTGTAAAGGGATTTGAAAGATCCTGGATGGAATTCGTTTAATGGCCCTTTCGGGTTTTTGTTGCGCGTCCCTTCAGGGAAAATCACAAAAGATTGGCTTCCTTCGCTTAGACGCTTACTCACATATTGGATCATCCTTACGCCGTCTCTTAAATCGCTTCTATCCAAGTGATAGGAATCGATGGCTTTCAAAACTTTGCCGATAAGAGGAAGCTTCAGGTTTTCTTTCTTGGAAACGACGGAAACCGGTTTTTCGCACCAATAAAGAATTTGGATGGTATCCAAAACGGAAAGGTGATTTGGAACCAACAAGAAAACCTGCCCTTTCTTTTCAAGCTCGCGAATATTTTCGAGTCCCTTGATTTTCCAATCGATTCGCAAGTGATCGCAGATAACAACAAAAAGTTCGTGGACTTTCTTATATCTTTTCTCCAAAGGATATTTTTCCGGGTGCCTGGCATAACGAACGATGTATCCGAAATATAGCCAGCAGATTTTCGGAAGCGCAGTAAAAACAAGTCTTAGATATTTAAGCATACTTGATTATTTTAGCATAATCGCTTGGAAAGTGAGTAACTACGCTTTGCGAACTAAAGATGGCCCATAAGTTTCACGATGTTCGATCACCAAAGCCAAGCCAACTTCCGAATCTTTTTCGATTCTGCCTTTGAAGACAACGAAGCTATCTTCTTTCTCTTTCATGAAGCTTTCGGTGGCGAATCCTTCCATGCGAACCGGGATTTCGTCTATCACTACTTTCCCTTCTTGGTCATGTAAAGGACGCTCTACCAAAAGAACGCGGAAATTCTTATTGATTTGCTTTCCGAGTCGACCAGAAACAAAAACACTAGAAATCATAAAGATTCCTCCCCTAAGTTTTTATCTATAGTAACGCAGTAAGTATATTCGTGGCTACTATTTTTCTAATAGCACACCGGAAGCAACGAATCTGTGCGGAGGCACATGAATTTCTTTCTCCCTCGTCGCGAGCAAGTTCCGATCAAAATCAAAGATGATCGTCTCTTCTTCTTGGCTTATATAAACTAATTCTACATCAAGAGGGTTATAGAAGAAATGAATTTTGCTATACGGGGAGGCATTTTCCTCGCCTTCTATTGTCATAACGACGAGGTCGCCGTAGTTATTAAGGTCCATATAGCGGTCCAAAATCTCAGTGTTGTAATTATGAAGAAAAGCGATTTTCTTCCTTAATTTGATTAGGCCTTTCAAGAATTTGACCATCTCGAAGCGCTCATCCACAAGCTTATAAGAAAGACGGTTGAAATAATCAGGGGCATTGTAGGTGTTATCGTTCATCCATTTGGATTGACCAAGTTCTTGCCCAGCATGGATGAAGGGGATGCCAGCGCTAGTCAAAATGATGGATTCGGCAAATAAGCATATTCCTAATTTCTGATTTATTGAAAAATCCGGATGGTTTTTAGAGAGATAATCAAAATAAGTCCCATTGTCATGGCATTCAACGTAATTGACGCTTTGGCAAGGATTCAAGAACATTTTGCGGCCACAAAAATCCAATGAGGAACCGATTAAACCGAATTTTGCATCATCGGTGGCAGTAAGATCACCGCTGGCATAACGTTTGATCCCTTCCCTGTATTTATCATTGAAGAAGCCATATTTGGGGAGCATATAGTAATTGCCCATCGTGGCAAGAGGCTCATTCACCTCTCCCCCCATATTCCATCCTTCGCCATAAGCGATGAAATATGGATCATAGGCCTTCCCAATCTCCACGATTTCATTGACGACTTTGGCCGTCAGAATTCCACTTAGGTCGAAGCGAAATCCATCAACTTCGTAAAATTCAATCCACCATTTCGCACTATCAAGAATAAGTTTCTCGACCATTGGTCTCTCAGAAGCCAAATCATCGCCACAGCCGGATGTATTGGCCATTTTGCCATCACGACGGTGCCTAAAATAATAATTCGGAACTATTTTCTCGTAAGCGCTATATTCGTATTCATAAATATGGTTATAAACAACATCGATGACTATTCTTATCCCTTCTTCATGGAATGCTTTAATCATTTCTAGGCATTCTCTAATGCGACTATATGGGTCTGAAACATCAGAGGCGAAGCTTCCTTCTGGAACAAAATATTGAGCTGGGTCATAGCCCCAGTTGTAGCGGAGGTCAGGGTGCAGTTCATCAACGGTAGCATAGTCCTGCAAAGGCTGAAGCTGTAAGTGAGTTATTCCAAGATTTTTCAAATAATCAAAGCCAGCCGGATGGCCATTTGGTGTCTTACGGTTTCTTTCGATCAAACCTAAGAATTTTCCTTTGTTTTCAATGTCGGTGCATGGATCGATAGTCAGATCGCGGACGTGTCCTTCATAGACTATGGCGTCACAAGCGGAATTCATTGCCGGAAGTTTTTCCTTGCAAGAAGAAATCTTGAGTTTGCTAAAATCGGCGACCACGCTTTTTTCACCATTTGGCGTTGATGCTTTGGCATAAGGATCAATCGAGGAAATCGTCGATTCGCTATTGGTGACCAAATATAAATAATTAGCTTTTTCGTAATCCCCTTTTAAGGTTAGGCGGAAAACCCCTTTGGAAGTTCTCTCCATCTTATGAAGGGTTGCTTTGGTTTCGTTATTTTTGCTGATTTTCAAAGTCACATCGCTTGCCAAAGGAGCCCACAAGGCAAATTTGGTCTCTTTCGGAGAATAAATCGCCCCTAAATCATCGCCTTCATAGCTGAATTTTAGATCAAAATCAGGAAAGGAAGGCGCCTCACTTACATCGAGTGGCACAACGCCATAGTGGTTTAAAAAGAGTTTGTAGCTATGTCCTAATTCTAAAGGATCGTTGAATTTGTAGTCGATGATTATTTGGTTTCCCAAAGAAACTTGCTTTAAAGGGACTAATCTAATCTTGGTTTTCTCATCAACGACCAAATTTCCATCAATCCTATCGAAAGGGACAGATGAAAAGATAGTGAGTCGGATCAGATTTTCTTCGACTAAGCGGGCAGATAAGAAAGTGTCTTTCATTATGTTCTCCTGGTGATAGTTTATTTATTTTCAAGGGCGCCTAAATCATGGATAAGCACTTTGCATCCTCTAGAATTTGATGGGTTATTCGGGTCGGATGGCGCAACTATGCCATCTGATTGCAATCTTGCAAACATTTTATTTGCGCGATTAAATCCCGAATTGAATTCGCGTTGGATGCGCGAAACGCTGAAATATTCTTGATTGACCACGGTTTCCTTGATGGCTTGATATAGTTCGTCATCTGCCATTTCTTTCAATTCTTCACGGCTCGGGGCGTTAGCGGCTTTTTCGGCTTCTAAGGCTCTTTCTTCCGCTTCGTGATCGATTAAATCTAAGAAGAAAGGATCATATTGAGGCCCACTTTGATCGCGGATGAATTTGGTGATTTTGCTGATTTCTTTCGTCTCAACGAAAGCGCCTTGGGCTCTGAAAATAGAGCTTCTGATGACTTCGGGGCAAATTGCTAGCATATCCCCGTATCCTGCTAACTCTTCGGCCCCGGCTTTATTGATGATTGTTTGAGAATCCACCTGGCTTTGCATCGCTAAGGCAACACGTACCCCTAAATTCGCTTTCAAACGTCCGCTGACGACATCAACGGTTGGGCGCTGAGTGGCGATGATTAAGGAAATTCCAGCGGCTCTGGCCTTTTGAGCCAAGCGAATTACTGGTTCCAATACGTTTTTATTCGTGTCCATCAAATCAGCGAATTCATCGATGATGCAAACGATATAAGGCAAACGAACCAAATTCTTTTCATCGGCGTAATTGTCATTGTATTCATTGATTTCGCGATATCCCGCTTTTTCGAACAAACTATAACGCCTTTCCATCTCATGGCAAAGCTTATCAATGCAGACTTTTGCCTGATTCATGTCTTTGATGATTGGGCAAAGCAAATGAGGGATCTTGTCATAGCAAGCCATTTCAACGCGTTTAGGGTCGACCATTACAAGTTTTAGCTCATCAGGCCTATTTCTCATAATCAAAGACATTATGACAGATTGCATGAAAACGGATTTTCCCGAACCAGTGCCCCCGCTCACAAGCATATGGGGGAACTTATTCAGGCAGCCAGAATAATATTTGCCATCGATGCTTTGCCCGAAAGGAATGGCAAATCTGCTCTTTTTATCAAGAGGAGGTAAGGCTTCAAAAACTTCTTTCATCGTGACGGTGCGCCGATAGGAGTTCGCAACTTCTAAACCGCTTGTGGTCTGACCTTGGATGATTTCCTCAAAACGGACTGGCACGCCTTGCAAAGCGGCGGAAATATTTTGGAGATAGCTCGATATTTTGGAAATCATGACACCTCTATCGGTTTGAATGTTAAACCGGGTGACAGAAGGACCTATCGTATAGCTAACCACTCTTGCGCCGGCGGAAAAATCGGTCAAGGTATTGTTGATGATTTTCATTCTTTGCTCCGCTTCTTCTTTTTGTTTGGCGATTATTTCCTCATCTTGTTCTTTCAAAGGGTTGAGCAAAGAAGCATCAGGCAAAATATAATTCGGAAGAGGTTTCCGATAAGGCTCGCCTGTAGTCGGGTCCACCATTGGTTTGAATGGCTTTAGAGAAGCTTTAGCAGGGTCAAGAAATGGAGAAACCGCTTTTTCAGAAATAGATTCGTTCATCGGAGAGGATTCAGTTTGAGTTAGTAAGGTGTCCTCTTCAATCGGAGAAGGCTCCAAGGCTTCGTCTGCGATATTGTTTTGAGAGAAGCTATTTTCAGTTTTCTCCTCTTCGTCAGAAGTTGAAAAAATAGATGTCGGAATATTTTCATTAATGTTATCTACATTTTGAAAGTCTTCATTCGAATTCGAGGAAATAGAATTCGCATCAAGGCTGACTGTTTTCGAAACTTCTACCAAAGAACGGTTGTTTTCATGGAATTGCTCAAAGCTATGTTCGCTAGATTCATCTGCTTCTAATTCCTTTGCGGTGTTAGAAATTTCTAAATCATCTGAAACATTACTATTTCCGTATTCCTCGAAACCATTTCGGGAAGACGATTGCTCAACGAAAGAAGGTTCATAATTCATTTTATCATCATTAGAAAAATCAGCGATTTTGGCAAAGTTTTGCGAGGATTCTAGGGAGGAGCTAGAAGAAATTCTTTTTGAGTTGACAAAACTATTGGAAGAAGAAAAGAAAGCAGCTTCCGTCAAGCCATTGGAAGATCCATAGTTTGCATTATCGAAAGAAAGGGATTCTCTTGGAGCCAAATTTTTAAAATCATCATCCACGCTCTCAAATTGAGAAGCAAGAGCGTTTTCTTCTTGATGATAGATTTGGCTTCTTTTCTCAGTGATCTCTTCTTGCCCAAAGTGGCAATCGTTTCCAAAACCATCGCCAAGTAAAGGATCAACATTCCCTAAAGACGGGATATCAAATGGATTATTCGGAAGATGATTCTCAATTGGGGCTAAACGCATTTTCGCTGCAAGTTTAGCTTTATTGTCTTCCTCTTCTTGCTTCTTTTTCTTTTCCAAAGCTTTTTTGCTACGAGCGATCGCTAAATGGCTTCTAGCACTGATAAACCCTTTTTTAAGGGAAGGATAAAAAAGCACGAGGAAGCCGCCGACAATTAATACGGTTCCAACAAAATACACTAACGCGACGCCGACAAGATTCAAAATCGAGGAAAGCAAAAACCCAAGATATCCTCCACCGATGGAATTAGAGAAGAAATATTCGCTATTGAATGAGACACTATTAAAATTTTGATAAAAAAGCTCATAGGAGAAATTCTCTTTTCCCGAAAAAGAAATATGGGATAGAATCACCATAAGACCAACAATCACTAAACTAAAGCCAATTCCTAATCGATGACCGTATTGGGGAAATTCGCCTTTGATCAAAGTAAGCAAAGCCAAGGTGAAAAGTAGTGGAAGCCCCATCCAAACCAAAGGCAAACCACCGATAAAAAATAGCCCCTTGCCAACCAAATATAAATGCAAGGTGAAAGGGGAAAGGAAAGCAAAAGTCACAACCAGCATCAAAAAGAAGGCAAATGACCTTCTTAATGACGAACTAGAAACGCTATTGCCGCTCCACTTCTTCTCCATAATTGTCTTTTAAGACCTCGAAAATCAATTGATTTCAATGATCAAAGGCAAAACCATCGGTTCTTTGCCAGTTTCGCGCCTGATCGCTCTTAAGCAACGCTCATAGACTTCTTGACGGACGGTATTTAAGTCAAAATGGGTATCGTTAATGTGGGCCTGGACGCTAGAAAGGAAAACCTGGTTTAATTCCTTGCTTACCAAATCCGCATCGCGATTGGTCGTTAAGCCCTTAAGCTGAACATCAGGTCCAGCGATGATGTGGTGATCGCTCTTTGACAAAGCCAAAGAAAGAACAACGACGCCTTCAGCCAATTTTTGGCGGTCTGCGATAACAGCGTCTTGGACATCGCCAACCCCAATTCCATCAATCATGATGTCGCCATGAGGAATCTTCTCATCCATCAAATGGGCGCCTTTTTCATCATAAAGCCAGCTCAAGCCATTCTCTAATAAGAATACATTGGAATGATTGAGGTTGATGCCCATAGACAAAGCGACTTCAGCATTGGAAAGAAGGTCTTTGTAATACCCTTTGATCGGAATGTAAAATTTAGGTTTGAACAAAGAAATCATCATTTTCAAATCTTCTTCCGAAGCATGCATCTTCAAAAACTCTTTCTTGGAGATTCCCTTGACATGGCAGCCAGTGCGATAGCATTCGTCCAAAGCATCGGTGGCTTCGATTTCCGTATTTGAATTGGCGGGGCAAGCAAAAATAAAAGTGTCAGTCTCCGTCAAACAGATTTGACGATTCTCGTTTTCTTTCGCGGCCAACAAGGCGATTTTGTTATAAAGTTTCGCACCGCTCCCTAAAACGAGCACCAATAAATCGACCGCTCTGAAACGATTGATGTCTTCGGTGGAAGCGTAATTGTTCTTTGGGATGATAAGCTGCCCGCAATTATTCATTGCATCAAGGGTCTTTTTGGTTTCTTCGTCATAAGGGACGATTTTCTTACGAGAATCGATAGCGAGTTGAATGACTTCGTCGATGTTGTAGAAATTAGTGTCAAAAAGAGCTATGAAAACGCGCCCTTCTGCATCTTTGACATCACGATGGATCAATCTCGTCAATTTATAATTCGGGGCAGTATATCCGACTCTCGAAGCATAAACGGATTCCGTCATCAAAACCAAAGTCGGCTTTTCGGAGATGTGGGCGATGGCTTGCAAATCATGAAGATAATTTTTGCTAGCGTTATTTTCGACCACGAAATCTCCGGTAATTACGATATTTCCATAGCTAGTGCTGATAGCGATCCCGTTAGATAAGGCAATATTATGAGCGGTTTGGAAAAAATTGATTTCTCGACCTTCGACTTTGAAACTGCTTGTCGGGGCGACGAATTTTAAGTTGTAGCGTTTGGCGTCTTTCCCCAAAGAAGAAGTGAAAGAGCAAAACATGTTCAAAGTAACGCTTGAACCGTAAATTGGAGCTGGGACATCATCATAAAGATAGGCCAAAGCGCCCATTTGATCTTCGTGCCCATGCAATAAGAAATAGGCTTTGACTCTCTCTTTGTTCTCTATTAAATAAGTGTAATCGCCGATGACATAATCAATGCCAGGCATATTTCTATCAGGGTATTTAACGCCACAGTCGACGACGAATATATCTTTATTGATCTCAATGACGGTGCAACTTTTCCCATCTTCATCCAAACCGCCAAGCGTAAATATACGAATCTTATCGTTCATAAATCCTCCAAACAAAATTAAAAATGAGGTCTTTCTTTATTATAAAAGAAAGAATCCTCAAAAAATAGAGAAAACGCCTTATAAATTCATGGAAGCGATTACCGAAGAGTCGGATAGCTTTCTGATTTCGATTTTTTCCGTATCAAAATAAGCGTAACTTGCGATGTTATCGCCTTTTGGAAAGGATGTGCTTCCCGGATTCACATAGATAATGCCGTCTTTTTTCTCCAAGACATGAATATGAGTGTGTCCAGAGAAAAAGATATCGCCTTTTTCAAGTTTCAAAAAAGATGGATCTAAATCATCGCCATGGGCCAAAACGCAATTGAAGGAATTGAATTTGCCTTCGTAACGGGATGGCAAATCAACTCCTAAAACGGTATCATCGATTTTGGCATCGCAATTGCCTTTCACAAAGTCTGCAATCCCTAAATATGGTCTTAATAAATCGGCAACTTCCATTCCATTATAGTCATCAGGCACGCCGTTTCTTGGGCCATTGTAGAGAAAATCACCAAGGAAAAACAAATGATCTGGTTTGATTTTTTCAATCAAAGAAACAACTTTTTTGGTTGCGTTGACTCTGCCGTGTATGTCTGAGAAAACCAAAATTTTCATATTTTTTCCATATCACGGGTAGCAATAAGCGCGATGCCAGTACCGGCTAAATCTTCTTTAACGACATCTCCGATATGTATCGGGGCGGAAAGATGAATTTTATTGATTTCTTCCATTGCTTCGAAAATTTTCCCCTTAGGAATAGGGTCTTTGCTTTTCACTGGGCACATTGGGAGATTAGATCCGCTGACTCTGATGGTTGAAGTCAAAACTCTCGTCGGATTAATCACTTCCTGAAGCCCATATTTGGCGCCGCGAGGGCAGCTATTGCCAGTGACGGTATTGGTGTCGGTATCGACAAGCAGATGGCAACCTCTTGGACAGCAGATGCAAATAAGCTCTTTTTTCATTTATTTATCCTCCTTTTGACGAAGGGAAAGCGTGATTTCGCCATCATCTTCAAAAAGGGATTTTGGCATTTTTTGAATTTCCATCTCGCTAGGGATGATCACTGGCTTGAAAACGCTTTTGATGACTTTCCCGTTTTGCGCATAATCGATATAAACGTTTTTCGATGGTTTCCTTACGCGGAATTTAAAGGAGATGGAATCTTCAGAATTTGCGTAATCAAATAGAGCAGGCACAACATAACCAATGCCATCGCCAGCCTTGATTTCGATCTTCTTAGCGCTTTTTACGAATTCCCCTTTGATATATTTCGCTGCGTTTTTGCCAGCCTCTTTGGCCTCAGCAACGACATTATCAACCAAATCGTGAACATGCAAAACGTTTCCACAGCTGAAAATCCCTGCAATTTCCGTCTGGAAATTTTGATCCACCATAGCACCTTTATTTCTTCCGCTCTTCAAACCGATATGGGAAAGAAGATTGTTGTTTGGCACTAATCCGATGGAAAGGATCAAAGTGTCAACGTCAAAGCGTTTCGCTGTACCGGGAATGGCTTGCATTTTGTCATCGACTTTGGAAACTTCGATTGCTTCGAGGCGGTTTTTACCGATGATTTTCGAAACGGTGTGACTTAAATATAATGGGATATCATAGTCATAAAGGCATTGGACCATATTGCGGTTTAAGCCATTGCTCCAAGGGCAAATTTCGGCAACGCCTAAAACTTTCGCCCCCTCAAGAGTCAATCTTCTTGCCATGATAAGGCCAATATCCCCAGAACCTAAAATGAAGACGCGTTTCCCAGCCAAATAGCCATATTCATTCAAGAAAAGCTGAGCTTGTCCAGCCGTTAAAACGCCAGCTGGGCGAGAGCCAGGGATACCGATGGCGCCAGAATTTCTTTCGTAGCACCCAGCCGCCATGATAATGGCTTTTGCTTTGACTTCTACCGCTCCTTCTTTTTCATTGATATAGGTGATGATTTTTTCCGCGGTGATATCGGTAACGGTTGTCTCTAAACGGCAATCTATATTTCTTTCTTTTGCTTGCTTGATGAAACGGGCAGCAAACTCAGGTCCGGTCAATTCTTCTTTGAATTCGGTTAAACCAAAACCATTATGAATGCATTGATTCAAAATGCCGCCCAAAAAAGGAAGCTTCTCTAAAACCAAAATATCTTTGATTCCGCTATCGTAAGCGCCTACGGCGGCCGCTAATCCAGCGCTTCCTCCGCCGATAATGACTAAATCTTTATTAACCATTATTCGTTCTCCTTTTTCACTTCTGAAAGCAAGATTTCGCTGCCCTTGCCATCATAGACGACATCTAAAGGGGATACGCCTTTGCGTTTAGCTAAAATCTCTAGAACCAAAGGTTGACAGAAACCTCCTTGACATTTGCCAAATCCTGCCCTGGTTCTCTTTTTCAAAGCCTTGACGCTATTGACTGGCAAGCTTCTTGAGAGCACTTCTTCGATTTCTCCTAAGGATACCTTCTCGCAATTGCAAATGATTTTTCCATAATGAGGGTAGTTTTTGATGATGTCGTTTTTCTCTTTTACGCTCATATTCAAAGGAGAGATATAAGGTTTGACTTTTGGATTGTAATTGGTTTTCTCCTTCAAATCCAAAACGGCGCCCACTAATTCCTTAGCGACGTATTCGCCGATTGCCGGAGAAGAAACGAGACCCGGGCTTTCAATACCGGCAACGTTGATGAAACTATCGTATTTCTTGCTTGCTTCGATAATGAAATCATGGGTGCTTGGTGTGGCTCTTAGTCCACTATAAACACGGATTTGCTCATTAAATGGGATGTTTGGCACCAAATTCTTCGCTTCGGCTTTGACGTTAGCCAAAGTCAAAGAGTCAGTAGAAACATCATCTTTGTCATCGACAAATTCGCTGCTTGGGCCGACTAGATAATTGCCGCTTGTGGTCATCGTGACCAAAATTCCTTTTCCTTTTTCGCTTGGTAAAGGGAATAAGACATGGTTCACAAAGCCTTTGGCAAAATGATCCAAAACATAATATTCGCCTTTACGAGGATTGATGCTCCAATCGATGTCTTCGACCATCCTAGCGATATCGTCGCTATGAACGCCTGCGGCATTTATGACGACCTTCGCTTCGAATTCGTGTTCTTTCGTTTTTACTAAGAAATGTCCTCCGCTCTCTTTAATCGAAGTAACCTCTTCATTCAAGGCGAGTGTAACACCATTATCGATGGCGTTTTCCATGGCATGTGCAGTCAATAAGAACGGATTGATGATGCCTCCGCTTTCGCATAAAAGAGCACCTTTCACTGTAGGATTGATATTCGGTTCCATTCTCTTCACTTCTTCTGCGCTCAAAAGCTTGGTCGGAACGCCATTTTCCTTGCCTCTTGCCGCTAGTTCTTCCAAAAGTGAGATTTGAGAATCTTCGGTGGCGATTGTCAAAGTGCCGCACATATCAAAAGGCACATCCAAATCGAGACAGACTTGTTTCATCATACGATTGCCGAGAACATTGAATTTTGCCTTCTTTGTCCCAGGTTTTGGATCATACCCAGAATGGGCTATAGCGCTATTGGCCATGCTCGTTGCGTCGCAAACATCGTTTTCTTTCTCTAAAACGAGAACGGAAATCTCGTAACGTGAGAGGCTTCGAGCAATAAAAGCCCCCACGGCACCAGCACCGATTACAATTACGTCTTTCATATTGCTAATAGGTTAGCACATTTTTGAAAATATGTATCAAAAAATGAAGAAAAAAGAAAGAAAAAACGACTGCCGAAGCAATCGCTTTTACAAACTAATTAGTGACGATTTCCGCCACGATGGTCGGAATGGCCTCTATCGCCTTTTCCGCCGAATTTTCCGCCATTGGCTTTGGCTGGACGCTCTGGGCGTTCAACGTAATCGGCTGGCTTATCTAAGAATTCACGGTGGGAGACTTTGACCTTGCCTTCCTCGATTCCGATGACGACGACTTTTAATTTATCGCCGACTTTGATGATTTTCGAAGCGTCTTCGATGTATTTCCAATCAAGACGGGAAACGTGGCATAAGCCATCTGTATCCCCAAACAAGTTAACAAAGGCACCATAAGGCTCAACGCGGGTTACATCTCCTTCATAGATTTCCCCGATTTTGGCTTCACGAACGATATTTTCGATCATCGTTCTGGCTTTGTTGATCATATCGCGATTTGTGTGATAGATGGTGACATCGCCGCTATCTTGAACGTCGATCTTGACATTATCGCATTTCGCAATGATGTCATTGATGACTTTGCCTCCGGTTCCGATAACGTCTCTGATCTTGTCTGGATCAATGGTGAAATGAGTCATCTTTGGAGCGTATTCGCTGACATCTTCACGAGGAGATGGGATAGCAGCTGCCATAACTTGACGTATTTCGGCTCTCGCCTTATTGGCTTGGGCTAAAGCTTCAGACAAAACTTCGCGGGTGACGCCATGGATTTTGATATCCATTTGCAAGGCGGTTAAACCTTTGGCGGTGCCTGCGCACTTGAAATCCATGTCACCGAAGTGATCTTCTAAGCCTTGGATATCAGTAAGAATGGTATATGGGTGCTTCCCGTCGAATGGGCCAGAGCTGATTAAGCCCATGGCAATCCCGGAAACGATGCCCTTGATAGGGACGCCAGCAGCCATTAAGCTCATGCATCCCGCGCAAATTGAAGCTTGAGAGCTTGAACCATTGGATTCAACGACATCGGCAACAGTGCGAATAGTGTATGGGAATTCTTCCACGCTTGGCAAAACATTAGAGAGAGCTCTTTCGCCTAAGGCGCCATGGCCGATTTCACGACGTCCTGGGGAACCCATGCGTCCGATTTCGCCAACGCTATAAGGCGGGAAGTTATATTGATGCATGAATCTCTTTTCGCTTTCGCCAGAGAGATTATCGATTAATTGCGCATCCGAGAGAGGACCTAAAGTCGTAGTGGAGATGACTTGAGTCTGGCCACGGGTGAACATAGCTGAGCCGTGGGCGCGTGGAAGCAAGTCGATTTGGGCGTCTAAAGGACGGATCTCGTCGACTTTGCGTCCGTCTGGTCTAATCTTCTCATCAGTGATCAAACGACGGACTTCATTGGCGACCATCGTCTCTAAGATGTCGTTGACCATCATCATGGTCTTGGCGTGCACTTTCTCAGATTCATAGGAACGGGAATCATAGTCTTCCAAGATTTCGCTCTTCAAAGCGTCAATCGCATCTTGGCGTTCGAGCTTATCAAAGATAGAAATGGCTTTGACCATGCGCTCACCGATTCTTGAATCGATGTCTTTTTGCACTTCAGGATTTGGAGCATATAAATCAATCGCCCGTTTTTCGTGGCCGATTTCTTTGATGATGCTTTCTTGGAAAGCGCAAAGCTTTTTGATGGCTTCGTGTCCAAACATAATGGCATCGAGCATTTCTTCTTCTGGGACTTCAACTGCGCCAGCTTCAACCATCATAATGGCATCTTTGGTACCTGCGACGGTTAAGTTAATGTCACTATTGGCTTTTTGTTCAACGGTTGGATCGATGATCAATTGGCCATTGACTCTTGCGACGATGACGCCAGCGACTGGCCCGTCGAAAGGAATGTCGCTGATGCAAAGAGCAAGAGAGCTGCCAAACATAGCGGTCATTTCTGGGGTATTGTTTGGATCGCAGCTCATCACGGTGTTGACAAGCTGGACTTCGTTACGGAACCCTTCAGCGAATAATGGGCGAATAGGGCGATCGATTAAGCGAGCACTTAAGATGCCATGCTCATCAGGCCTGCCTTCTCTACGAAGGAAGGATTGAGGGATTTTACCGATTGCATATTGCTTTTCGATATAGTCGACGGTAAGAGGGAAGAAATCCCCTTCTTTTGGTTTGTCAGAGCAGCAAGCCGTGGATAAAACCACAGTGTCTCCGAAGCGGATGAAGGTTGCGCCGTCAGCTTGTTTCGCAATCTCGCCAGTCTCGACGATGATCTTTCTGCCTTCAAAGTCGAGTTCAAATGTTTTTTTCATTTTTTTCTTTTCCTTATTTAAACGGGTAAATCTTAACACACCTTTGCCTTTATCGAGCACATTTTTTAAAGAAAAAAGCCCTTCGTTTCTGAAAGGCCATAAATCATCCTGATTTTATTTGCGAAGTTGAAGAGAAGCAATGAGCTTAAGATACGCTTCGCGGTCAGTTCTTTGAAGATAGCTGAGAAGGTTATGACGCTTTCCAACTAAGATAAGAAGGTTACGACGGGCATTGGCGTCTTGCTTGTTGCTCTTTAAGTGTTCGGTGAGCGCTTGGATTCTCTTGGTTAAGAGAGCGACTTGAACTTCGGTGCATCCGGTATCAGAGACGGATTTCCCGTATTTCTTGACGATAGCGCTGACTTCTTCTTTCTTTAAAGCCATGTGGTATTCTCCTTTCATTTAAACTTGGCCATACCAATGTCAGATCGTGGAGATACGGTCGTGACTAAGATAGGCTGCGGTTGAGAATATACTCTCTTCCTGATGCTTTTGCAACAAAATATGACTTAGCAAATCGGCTATTTGACAAAAAGAAAAGGGTTTCAATCACTTTTTTATTGCGGACGCACGCGTGTAAGACTATTCTTGTCTAGCCGATTTTCTAGGAGGTTTTGCCATGAATATTAGAAATGTCGCCATTATTGCTCACGTTGACCATGGGAAAACGACCCTAGTCAATAGTTTGTTCACCTCAAGTCACACTTTCCGCGACAATGAGGAAATCCAAGATAGAATGCTCGATAGCAATCCTCTTGAGCACGAACGCGGAATCACCATTTTGGCGAAAACGACATCGATTCGTTACAAAGATACCAAAATCAATATTGTCGACACCCCAGGGCACGCGGACTTCGGAGGCGAAGTCGAACGCATCATGCACATGGTTGACGGATGCTTGTTACTTGTCGACGCATACGAAGGCACGATGCCTCAGACCCGTTTCGTTTTGAAAAACGCTTTGGAAAACCACATTAAGCCAATCGTCGTCATCAACAAAGTCGATCGTCCTAACGCCAATCCGCAAAAAGCCATCGACGAGGTCTTGAATTTATTCATCGAGCTTGGCGCCCCTGATGAATTCTTGGACTTCCCAATTGTTTATACCAGCGCCTTGAATGGCACCTCTTCTTTGTCATCTGATCCTTCGACGCAAGTGAAAGGCATGGATTGCGTTTTCGATTCCATCATCGAAAATATTCCTGCCCCAAAATGCGAAGAGGAAGGCCCATTCCAATGGCAGCCCGCTCTTCTTGACTACAATGATTTCGTCGGAAGAATTGGCGTTGGCACGGTCAAAAGAGGAAAAATCCGCGTCGGTGACACCGTCACTGACATCCGCTTAGACGGTACGACCAAAGATTTCAAAGTAATGAAATTATTCACTTTCTATGGAATGAGCCGTAACGAAGTGAGCGAAGTTGAAGCGGGAGATATTTGCGGAATCGCCGGCCTCCCGGATATGGGGGTAGGTGAAACCATCTGCGAAAAATCAAAATTAGAGGCGCTTCCGCCACTTCGCGTCGATGAACCGACTCTTCAAATGGAATTTGGCACCAACAGTTCCCCAATGAGAGGGCAAGATGGCAAATTCGTCACCGCCAGAGTCATCGAAGAAAGGCTTTATGAAGAAACGCAGCGCGACGTTTCTTTGAAATTCAAGCGTCTTCCGAATTCTGAAAAATGGGTCGTATCCGGAAGAGGCGAATTGCATTTAGGCGTATTGATCGAAACGATGAGACGCGAAGGCTATGAGCTCGAAGTCAGCAAACCACAAGTCATCATCAAAGAGATCGACGGAGCAAAATGTGAGCCATTCGAAGATCTCCAAATCGATGTGCCAAACGAATTCGTCGGTGACATGATGACGAGTTTAGGAACAAGAGGCGCAATTTTAGGCGATATGGATGATAACGGCATAAACACCCGTTTGAATTACGTCATCCCATCCCGTGGCTTGATCGGATTTGTCTCAAACTTCTTAACGATGACAAAGGGCTATGGCATCATCAACCATACCTTCAAAGATTATCGCCCTCTTTATATGCATGATGTCGGCGAAAGAAATATCGGGGTCTTGGTCTCAACAGACAAAGGAGAGGCCACTTCTTACGCTTTGCAAAAAGTCGAAGAGCATGGAACGATGTTCATTGTCCCAGGCGATGTTTGCTATGAAGGCATGATCGTCGGAGAGCATCGCTATCCAGTCGATTTGGCCGTCAATTGCACTCAAGCTAAGCCGATGACCAACGTCCGCAGTTCCACTCGCGAGCTGACAATCGTCTTAAAAGCTCCGCGCAAGATGACTCTTGAAGCTTGTCTTGACTACATCAATAGCGATGAATTAGTCGAGGTCACGCCTCATGCAATTCGGATGAGAAAACGCATCTTAGACACTTCCGAACGCAAAAAATTTGACGCCCATCAAAAAGCAGCAAAAGAAGCGATGAATAAATAAAAGAGCTCGCGAAGAGCTCTTTTTTCATGAAATTAGATTTAATGATGCGAATTTGCGGCGTTAATGACACTCTTTCGAGAAACGCCTTTTAAAAGGATGGACATCCAAAGGGCAAATTCATTCAAACTTGTTTTCTGATAAGTGCTTAGGTAATAAAGGAATAAGCCTTTCAATGAAAGCACCCATAGTTTGATGCAATTCTCAAGATCGCTTTTTCCAACGTCAAGCCCGACTGATCCGGATAAGACAAAGGCTTTGACTTCGTCGTAAAGCAAATGAGAAATAAGATTATCGACCACTCTTGTTTCGAAACTTCGATAGGCATGAATGATGATGAAATTTTCATCAGTCGCAACCTTCAATAATTTAGTGATCTCCGCTTGGAAATTTTGTCCAAATGGCGCCTCTTTTTCCATTGAAGCCACTTTTTTATCCACCATATAGGCAAATAAAGATTCAATATCGTCAAAATGATAATAAAAAGTTTGGCGGTTGACACCAGCCGTCTTGGAGATTTCGCCAATAGTCAATTTGTTTAAAGGTTTGCTGCCAAGCGAACGAATAACTGCGTCAGCAATATTTTGCTTTGTTGCGTCTGTCATAATCTACCTCGCATCAGTTCTTTATTTTAAAATGTAAGGAAAATGACAGCAAATTCAAGTTTTTCTTAAATTCTTTACATTTTTATAGTTTTGTTATTTTGTCAATCAAAGCAATCTTCTTTATCTTTTTCTAACTGTTCTTTCAATTTTTCTAATGATGGGAATTTTATTTCATTTCTCAAAAAAGAAACAAACTCCAAATAAATCGTTTCATCATAAATATCTTTATCGAATTTGTTGATGAAAGTTTCGATAGACAAATGGTTCAAAGTGCCAATCGTGGGATTGCTCCCGATGTTGGTCATTGATGGATAAGGAATCCCTCTAACATAGGAAATCGTCTTGTAGACACCTTTTTTAGGTAAAACATAAGGCGTTTGTAAAAGCAAATTGGCGGTAGGAAAACCAATTTTATGGCCATTTTCTAATCCGTGTGTCACCTTTCCTTTGATTTCATAGTTTCTCCCAAGCATATCATTAGCCGCAGAAACATCCCCGTTTTTAAGATATCCAACAATTTGCTGAGTTCCTATTTTTTTGTTTCCGATGGTCAATAAAGGACAGGCAAAGACATTGAATGTGCTTTTTAAGTCTTTAACCTTTCCTTCCCCGTATTTTCCAAAAGTATAGTCCGAGCCGACCACAATCAAATTAGGGTTTATTTTTAACAAATAATCATTAATAAATTCTTCTTTGCTTTTATTTAATAGTTTATGGTCTAAATGGAGAATCATGGCAATATCAATCCCCAAAGAATTAAAGATCCTAATTTTGTCGTCAATGGAAGTTAGAACATTTTCTTCTTTGTTGTGTAATAAAGAACTAGGATTTTTATCGAAGAGCATCACCGCGATATCACCACTGGCTCTTTTTTTGGCTTCGAAGACAAGTTCTTTATGACCTTTGTGCACCCCATCAAAATTCCCTAATAGCAAGGTCAGATTCGGAAAAGAAGTCAAATCAGTCAATTCATCAACATTAATAATCTTCATCAAAATAGACCTCTCAACGAACGATAAAAGCCATCCTTTTCCTTTTCATAAATCGCAATTGGCTCATCGTTAAAACAAAGAAGAACTTTTTCGCTACTACTATTCGGAAATGAAAATCTCATACCGTTTTTAGCTTTAATGCTTTCTTCTAAAGACAAATCTATCTTTTCGAATCCGCTTAATAAGGGAAGCGGATCAATGAATTTATCTTCATTGATGTCTTCTATTTTAAAGGCGTTAGAAACATCGATGTTGGCGATTTTAATTCTTCTTAAAGAAAGCAAATGCCCAATTGTGCCTAACTTTTTAGCGATATCTTCCCCTAAAACTCTGATATAAGTCCCGCTGCTAACGTCAGCTTCAAATGTCAGTAAATCATTTTTATAAGAAATCAAATCTATTTTATAAATGCGTATTGGTCTTTCTTTTCTTCCTATGGTCTCGCCTTTATGGGCGTATTTATATAAGGGAACACCGTCTATTTTTATGGCGCTGGTCATCGGAGGGAGTTGAAAAGAGTCACCGAGAAAGGAATCGAGAACGTTTCTTATTTCTGTCTCGCTATATCTCCTAGCGCTGGTTTTTTCAAGGATTTCGCCTTCCGTATCGCCGGTTGTTGTTGATTCGCCTAATTTAAGACACGCAACATAAGTTTTTGGTTCGTCACACAAAAACGGTAAATACTTCGTTCCTTTTTCGACCGCCACAACAAGCAAGCCTGTCGCAAAGGGATCCAAGGTTCCTAAATGACCGACTTTGTGGGTATGAAAATAACGACCGACTTTATTATCCACATCCCTAGAAGTCATTCCTTCTACTTTATCCAAAAGCAAAATACCACTTTTCATAGGCATCTATTATAATATTTTCGAAAATCGGTAGAAAGTATGGGAAGAGAGATTCGTAATGTTTTGGCGGCGTTAAAAAGATTGGATGACGATTTCAATCTAATCGAAGAGAATGACACCATTCTCGTTGAGCTCAATGACAAAGAATCTTCCTATGTTCTTTTATTTTCTTTGCGTCTATATTCCTATTTTTCCAAGAAAAACCATAAATTGCGGGCAATATTCTTTGATTATGGCAACAAAGACTATTCATCTGCGAAGATTTTCGCTGAAAGGTTTAATATCCCTTTTGAAACGTTTGACGCAAGCTATATCAAGGAAACATTGGACACTTATTACCAAAACGGGCGCAAAAAGGATTTATCAAGCGTCTATCAAAAGTTAAAAAGAACCGCTTTGATCAATTATGCCAAGGATAATAAAATCAATAAAATAGCCCTAGATACCTCTGAAGATGATTTCAATTTGAATTTCTTCAATAGCCTTATAAAACAAGGAAAATTATCTTCTTTAAAACCAATGGCAAAGATAAATAAGGAAGTTAAAATAATTCGGCCATTCTTATATGTTGGAGATAAAAACATCCAGGAAATATTTTCATCTGAAAACATGAAAACGCCGCCTAAATTCTTTTACGATTACGATAATGACAAATCATTTTTAGATAATATTTATAACAAAGACAAAAATGCCAAAGCCAATATTCAAAAAGCTCTTTTTGAATCAAAAAAGTTCAATTTCCCATTTGAAGACCTATTAATGAAAACAGAGGATAATGAATGTCATTTTAAGCCAATAGCCAAAGTGAATTCAGAAGCGGAGTATCGCTTGCTCAATCCAAAGGCGGAAGAACATTATGCATTATATAGAGCCGATAAGCCCATCGCCGCCATCTCTTTGAATAAGAAACTTAACCATTATTTAGAAATCGTAAAATTCGTTGGTGATACCGAAAATAAAAAAATCCTTCTAAATCAGCTATTGAATTTGAAAGCAAAAAAGATGCATCCTTTGATATTAGTCTTAAAATACCCCACAAAAGACGCTTTAATTTTAGGATTTAGCAAAAAATATGATGTTTATTATAAGAAAGAAAAATACTTAATCAGAAAATAAAAAACGAATGCTTAATACATTCGCTTTTATTTTTCTTCGTCCTTAGCAATGGCAGCCAATTGCTCTTCTTCTTTCTTTAAGGCTTTTTCCAAAGAAGCCACTCGATCAAATTGGTCATCATAGATAAAGACGATTTCAGGAACTTTCCATAAATCCATTTTCTTGGACAGTTTGGAACGTACCACGCCTTTGCAGCGATTTAATTCTTCAAGGTTCTGATGAGGGTATTTGGCGCCAATGAAGGAAACGTAAACCTTTGCATAGCTATAGTCGTCATTTACTTCGACTTCATTGACGGATGGCATTCCGATATGCGGATTTTTCAAATCGAACATCAAGATATCAGAGATGTTTCTCGCGATTAACGCTTTGACTCTGCCTTTGCGATCCGCCATTATTCTTTTTCCACCATCTCGTAGCCTTCGATGATGTCTCCTTCTTTTAAGTCATTGAAGTTAGCGATAGATAAGCCACATTCATAGCCTTCTTTGACTTCTTTGACATCGTCTTTGAATCTCTTCAAGGAAGCTAGTTCCCCTTCGTAAGTGACAACGCCCGCTCTCAATAATCTGACCTTTTCCTTGCTCTTTAGCTCGCCAGAGATGACATAGCTTCCGGCAACGGTGCCAACATGAGAGATTTTGTAGATATGCCTGACTTCGGCTTGACCTGTGACCTTTTCCACAAGCTCTGCCTTATACATGCCTTTCAAAGCGGCATTGATATCATCAATCATCTGATAGATGATTCGATATGGTCTGATTTCAACGCCCTCTTCTTTGGCTTTTTCGCTGACTCTAGCATCTGGGCGGATATTGAAAGCGTAAATTATCGCACCTGAAGCGCTAGCTAACAAAACATCGCTATCGGAGATGGCGCCAGCCGCCGCAGAGATAACATGAATATGAACATGCTCGTTGGAGCATTTTTCCAAAGACGCTTTAACAGCTTCGGCGCTGCCGGCGGTATCAGCTTTTACGACAACGTTGATATCTTTGATTTTGCCAGCATTGACTAGATTATTCAAATCGGCAAGCGACAAGGCGGCTGAACCGCTTTGAGCCAGCTCTTTCTTGGCTAAAGCACGGCGCTCAGCGATATCTTTAGCCTCTTTTTCGGTTGGGAAAGCCATAAAACGATCGCCGGCGCTTGGAACCGCGCTCAAACCAGTGACTGCCACTGGGGTGGAAGGATTTGCGACTTTTACCACTTTTCCGTTTTCGTTAGTCATGCGGCGGATTTTGCCATATATTTCTCCAACAACGACATAATCACTGTTGTTCAAGGTTCCGTTTTGGACAAGTAAAGTCGCTTTCGGCCCTTCGCCTTTATCAAGATTAGACTCCAAAACGGTGCCCATCGCATAACGGTGTGGGTTGGCTTTTAATTCAAGCATCTCGGCTTTGACTAGGATGGCATCAAGCAAATCGTTGATGCCTTTGCCTGTTTTAGCGCTAAGAGGGATCATCATGACGTCGCCACCATAATCTTCGGCAATGACATCATGTGACATAAGCTCTTGCTTGACACGTTCTGGATTGGCGCCAGGTTTATCCATTTTATTAATGGCGACGATAATTGCGCATTTAGCGGCTTTGGCGTGATCGATTGCCTCCAATGTTTGAGGCATAACGCCATCATCCGCGGCAACTACAAGGACGCAGATATCGGTGACTTGGGCGCCTCTGGCTCTCATGGCGGTGAAAGCAGCGTGCCCTGGGGTATCGATAATGGTGATTCTTTTGCCTTCGTATTCTTTTTGATAAGCGCCAATGGCTTGCGAAATACCACCGGCTTCGTGAGCAGCGACATCAGAGTTACGAATTGCGTCAATCAAAGTGGTCTTGCCATGGTCAACGTGACCCATGACTGTGACAACGGCAGGACGTTCTTGCAAATCCTTTGCATCATCGACGATTTCAAGTTCTTCGAAATGCTCTGCGTCAACGATTTTCTCTTTTTTGAAATCATATCCAAATTCCAAGCAGATAGTGCCAATTGTCTCATCGTCAAGCAATTGGTTGATGGTGACCATCTTGCCGGCCATAAAAAGCGTTTTGATGATTTGAACGCTTGGGATATTGATGGCTTTGCTCAAATCCGCGACGGAAAGAGGCTTGGAATATACGAACACCCCGCCATTGACCTTGGCGAATTCCTCTTTCTTTTTTGAGCCAGAATGGTTTGAAAAGTTTTCAATACGATGCTTTTGCGCATCATTTTTCTTAGAGTGAAATTGTGTTTTCTTCATCTAATTGCTCCTTCCTTTTAGCAATAATCGCTTTAGCGGCTTTCGGATCGGTGATTACGATGAATCCAACCGATTCATAGCCTAAAGCGTTCCCTAATACTTCCTTAGAATAGCATTCAAGAATTTCGTATCCCCATTTTTCCGAAAGAAGATACGCTTCTTTTTTGCTATTTTCGCTAGCGTCAGTGGCTAGCAAAGCAAGTTTCCCTTTTTTGGAAGAGCGGGCAGTTTCGCCAATCAAAGCTTTGTTGGCTTTGAATAAGATTCCAAGGAATCCTAAGACTTTATCTCCCATTTTTCAAATCCTCCAATAATTTGCTTGCCATTTTCGTATCAACATAAGTATGGAAGGCTTTCGACAAAAGTCTTCCATCGCTTAGTTTTTGATAGGAGCTTTCTATCGCTAGCAAGTAGGCGCCTCGTCCCGATAAAGAATTATTCTTATCGATCAATATTTCGTTGTCTCTAAGAACCAAACGAGTCAATTTGCTGCGCGGATAGACATTTCCTGTCAGGATATCTTTACGAGTTATCTCTTTATTTTCCGTCATCATCGTAATAGCTGTCGTATTGATCAAGATCCTCATCATCGTCCATTAAATCGAGGTCGAGATTCTCGTTCTCTTCTTGCTCAATTTGATCAAGCTCTTCTTGGGAATAAATTGGCATCGCGTCAACGGCTGGGGCAACCGGCTCAGTCTTAACGTGTTCAACTTCTTCTTCGGTGATTTTGTGAGGACGCTTGGCTTTTGGAGTGCCATGAGTCGAAACTGGTTTGGATTTGGCTTTCTCAAGTTCCTGCTCAAGCTCTTGCAAAGACTTTGTGGTCTTGACTTCAGCGTGAACGATTTCTTTTTCGACTGGGGCAACTGGCTCTTTGGTGACGATTGGAGCTGCTTCGGCTGGTTTTTCTTCAGCAATGACTTCATTCGAGATAACCTTGGCTGGTTTCTCTTCGACAGTAGTATTGTTAGTTTCTGTCTCAGCGACCTTGATAGCCTCTTTCTTAGCCGCTTCTTCTTGGCTCTTTTTGATATAAGCTTCTCTTTCTTCGGCTTTTTTGGCTTCTTCTGCTTCTTTTTGAAGGATTTCGACACTTGTGTAATCAATTCCTTCATCTTTGGCGATGGATTCTTCAAGAATATCAATATTCCAACCAGTCAATTTGTTGGCTAAGCGAGCGTTGGCGCCTTTTTTGCCGATGGCTAAGCTTAATTGATCGTCACGAACAATCGCCGTTGCGGTTGGACGAGGAAGGGCTTCTGGATCATTGATCTTAACACCCAAAACTTGAGCTGGGCGCAAAGACTCAGCGATAAACAAAGCGGGGTTTTTGCTATAGGCGATGATATCGATTTTTTCTTTGTCGATGCCATTTCCTAATTGCGAAACGATTTTTTGGATGCGGGATCCGCCTTGTCCGATGCAAGCGCCTGTGGCGTCGACGTCGTCATTGTTGCTATAAACGGCGACTTTGCTACGAACGCCAGCTTCACGAGCGACCCCTTTGATAATGACGGTGCCATCATAGATTTCATGGATTTCTTCTTCGAATAAACGTCTTAAGAAGCCTTCGCTGCTTCTAGTGACTTCGATTTGAGAACCGAAAGATGGTTTTCCGTCTTCTTGGAGCTGCTTCACTTCTTGGATATAAACTTTGATTGGATCGCCAATTTTGAAGAATTCGTCGCCGATCATCTCCCGACGGGTCAATTCGACACTCGTCCTTCCGATATTGACGGAAACGCTTCTATCATCGGCCTTTTCAACGGTGCCAGTAATCATCTCGCCGATATGGTCTTTATAGATTTCATAAAGGGCGCTTCTCTCGGCTTTGCCTAATTCGTTGCGGAGATTGCCCTTTAAAGCGTTGGTGAAAACCTTGCTCAGTTCTTCAACGGTGACTGGCGTTGGGTATTCATCGCCGACTTTCCAAACGTCTGTGCCGAGTTCTTCGTTCAATTCAGAAGCGGAAACTTCGAGATAGTCGTCATTGACCTCTTCCACGACTTTTTTGATTTGGGCGAGATAAATCTCATTGGTGTCTAAGTTGATTTTGACATCGATTGTGGCATCATCTCCGCCGCCTAGATATTTGATGTAGGCTTTGCGAAGAGCTTCGCTTAAAGCGGCGACGACCGCGTCCGTGCTTAAAGCCTTGCTATTAGCGATTTCCGCGACGGCCTCTGATAATTTCGGCATTACAACAGCATTTTTCTTTTTGCTTGGCATATTTTTTTCTTCCTTCTAGAATTCAATGGCTAATCTAGCCTTATCAACGTATTTTCTTTCAATGACGATACTTCTTTTTTTCGTCTTCTCTTTCACTAAGAGAGTCAAAGTGTCATCATTCACTTCGCTTAGGCTTCCTTCAAGGATATTTTTCCCTTCATAAGGATGCGATAAATGGAGATTGACATATCGAGAAACGTATTTATCAAGGTTTTCCAGTTTGATTGGCTTTTCCGCCCCAAGAGATGAAACGTCTAAGGTATAAGCGCTTTTGATGGGATCGTTTTGATCCAATAATGGATTGATCAAATCGCTTACCTTAACGATATCCTCAAGAGAAATCGGCAAGTCCCTGTCGACGACGATCTGTAACAATACCCCGCTTTTGTCGCGACTGATTTTAACCTCGACCAACTCGTACCCTTCTTTCTTTAAGGGCTCTTCTAATAACGACCTGACATTTGAAATTTCTTCCATCGTTACCTCCATAAAAAACAAAGAGTGGCTAACGCTGCCACTCTCATAGTTTAGCGATATGAGACCTCTTCCGAGGGTTTCTCACGCGCAAATTATATATCTTCATCTTAGTCTTTTCAAGCACTACTAATGCTCACCGTCATTGAAATACAAGATGCCTAAGGTCCCAGGGCCGCAATGGCAAGAGACGGTGCATCCGGCACGGGTGACTTCAATTCTCTTGAATCCCGCTTCAAGCAAACGATTTTTCGTCCATGCGATTACTTCATCGCTAGCGCCGCTAGTCGTGATAAAAATCAAAGAATGGTCAGGGTTATTGAACTCATCCAAGGTTACATTGACATATTCTTTGACCCATTTGATCATCGGGCCGCGGAATTTTCTGCCAGCTCCCATTTTTCCATCTTTCACGACTATTTGCGGGCGAATATGCAAAACATTCGCACCCAAAGCTGCGACGGCACTGCATCTTCCGCCTTTATGAAGATAATTAACGGCTTCAATCGCGAAAGAAGCTTGAACAAACGGCCTTCTCTCTTCGACTTTTTTCACTATTTCTTCAATTTCTAGCCCTGCTTTAGCAAGCTTTGCGGCATAAATAACCTGCAATCCAACGCCAGTTGATAAGGAGCGTGAATCAATCACATGCACATGTTCAGTGAGCTCACCAGCTTTACAAGCGTTTTGATAAGAGCCAGACATATCGCTGGAGATGGTGAAATGAATAATCTCATCGTATTCTTTCAAAAGAGAAGCAAAATGATCTTCGCATTGTTTTTGATTGACAGCGCTTGTCCTTGCCAATTTCCCTGTTTTATCGGTGAAGGCAAAGATATCATCGCTGGAGATTTCGCCATCAAGGAAAACCTCTTCCCCCATAATGATGGAAAAAGGAACAACATGGATATCAAACTCTTTGATTAATTCTTCGCTTAGGTCGAGAGACGAATCAGAACTTATCGCAATTTTCATAATTAACACCTTATATATTGGGATTTTACAACTATAAATCCCAATAATCCACATATTAATAATTACTAGGTTTCGTTAAATATTTATTTAGAAAAGTTAAAAAATAAATACTAAAATTCGTAGTAAGAGGAAGAGAATATGGAAACACTAGAATGCATAAGGAAAAGGAAAAGCTCGCGCCGTTACATTGACTATAAAATGAGCGAGAAAGACATCCATGACATTTTGGAGGCAGGGTTCAATGCCCCAAGCGCGATGAACCGTCGCCCTTACGAGCTTATCGTCAATACCGACAATGCCTTTTGGGAAGATTACAAAAAAGAGAAGCCAACGATGGAGATTGCCAAAAACGCTTCTTTGACAATAATAGTCGTTGGGGATTCAAACAAAAATCCCACGATGGAGTTTTTGATAGAAGACGCGTCTGCGGTTGCTGAAAATATGCTTTTGGCCGCCACTTCTTTAGGCTATGCCTCTTTGTGGGCGGGCGTGAAAATGGATTCAGATTTCGCTAAGAGGCTAGGGAAAGATTTCAATTTGCCAGATGGATATTTGCCGATCGCCGTTCTCATAATCGGAAAAAGCGATGACAAAAAAGTTCAATTAGATCGCTACGACCCTAAAAAGATTCATAAAGGAAAGAAATTTTAAAAAGAAAAACGTCCCTATTCAAGGACGCGTTTTTCAAATGGTGCCCCGCCGCAGAGTCGAACTACGGATTGGTCCTTACCATGGACCCGTTATACCGTTTAACTAGCGGGGCAATTACAGCCTTTTTTGCTGCAAATGGGATTATAGAGTAATGAAAGATGGTAATCAAGAATTAAAGAAACTTTTTTCGAATTTCTTAATTCTTGTTACTCAACTTTGCTTTCAAAATCGCCAAATAAGTCATAAACGCTCGCATCAGTGATTTTGACTTTGGCGATGTCTCCTGTTTTCAAAGGGGTATCGCTTTTGAAATATATATTCCCATCGATGTCATCAGGGGCATTCCAATAGCTTCTCAAGGTGTATTCTTTTCTTAAGATGCTATAGCTTGTGACAAGGCCCTCCATCACTTCTCCGATATGTCCTTTGTTATTCTTATAAGAGATTTTAGAAGCTAATGTCATTATCTCTTTTTGGCGGCGTTTTTTTGTCTTGGCAGGAACTTGGTCTTTAAAATTATAGGCGGCGGTGCCTTCCTCTCTAGAATAAGTGAAATCGCCTAAATGATCGAATTTTATTTCTTCGATCAATTCCATCGCTTCTTTGTGATCTTCTTCGCTTTCGCCAGGGAAACCTGAAATCAAAGTCGTTCTTAGAACCGCATGAGGCATAAGCTCTTTTATCTTATGGAAAAGACGGAGCATCTCTTCTTTATTGCCATGTCGGTTCATCAATTTCAGCAAATGATTGCTTGCACATTGAATCGGCACATCGAAATATGGTTCAATGGTTTTGCTATCCTTGATGAAATAAAGCTCATCATCGGTGATTTCTTCGGGATATAAATAAAGAAGACGCACCGAATAAAAGCCGATTTCATCAATGGCCTTCAATAAATCAAGCATATCCGGCTTCTTTTTCTCAAAATCGCAACCATAATGCATCGGGTCTTGCGAAATTATCGAAATCTCTTTGATTCCTTGTTCTTTTAAGTTCTTTGCTTCGGTCACGATATCATCGAAAGGACGTGATTTGTAGCGGCCTCTGATATAAGGAATCGCGCAAAAAGAGCACATATTATTGCAGCCTTCGCTGATGCGCAAATAGGCAGAATATTCACCAGTGGAGACGACGCGATGCATTTCGGAAATCGGCAAAATGTCATCTGTGCCAAGAAGGCGACCAATCGTTTCGTTCATTTTGGCATAGTCTTTTAAGGGGATCCATTCATCAACTTCGGGAATGGCTTTTTTCAATTCCTCAAGATTTCGCTCAACAAAACATCCGGTTGCCACTAACTTTGCCTTATAGGAAGCCATTTCAAGGATTTTGGCAATCGCTTCTTTTTTGGCATCTTCGATAAATCCGCATGTATTGACGATGATAAGATCGGCTTCCGCAGGGGAAGAGACGATTTTATAGTCGCCATCTCTAAACATGGCAAGCATCATCTCACTGTCAACTAAGTTTTTGGAGCAACCTAAAGAGACAATTCCGATTTTTTTCATAATCTAGAAGTCTCTTTCAGCAAAGGCTTGATTTCGCTTAAACGGCGCTTGGTCTCTTTGAAATCCAAAATTCTCCAAGTCCAGTTAACATCATCGATGACAGAAGGAACGTTTAATCTGGCATTGGAGCCAAGTTTCAAAACGTCTTGCAGAGAAATAAGGGCATATCCCGCCGGCAAGGACAATTCGTAGTGGATCATTTTGTCGACGATATCGCCATCATGATATCCAAGGTTATTCAAAGCTTCGTTCCAAAGATTCTTCTCATTATCATCTAAAGAAGAATAGTATCCAAGCATCGTGTCATTGTCGTGAGTGCCTAGATAGGCCACCATATTCTCTTTCTTCCAAGAGCTATCATGGTTGATTTCCGCGTCATGGAAAGTGAATTCAACAACATTCATGCCAGGGAAATTATAATGGTCGCGCAAAGTCAGAACCTCGCCTCTTAAATCGCCCAAATCTTCAGCGATGATATCGACATTAGGAACTTTTTTGAACATATTGTCGAACACTTCGTATCCTGGCGCCTCAATCCAGGCGCCATCAATCGCGGTTTCGCAAGAAGAAGGGATTTTCCAATAAGTGTCAAAAGCTCTAAAATGGTCCAAACGCAAAATATCATATAAAGAAGCGTTTTTAGCAATTCTATTGATGATGAAAGCGTAGTTCTCTTTTTGAAATTTGTCCCAATTATAAATCGGGTTGCCCCATCTTTGGCCTGTCGCGGAGAAATAATCCGGGGGGACGCCAGCAATGAAAGCCGGTTGCTTGTTATCGTCAAGTAAGAATTCGTCTTGGGCTTCATAAACATCGCAAGAATCGTAGCCGACGTAGAAAGGCAAATCGCCGATGATCCGAATTCCTTTGACATTCGCGTAATTTTTGAGTTTAAGCCATTGGGTGTAAAGAGTTTTTTGAAGCCAGATTTCATAATCGGCATTCTCTTTTTCTTCGCCTTTCAAGCTTGAATAGCCTTGATTGATCTTATTTTGTTTCTCTAAAGGCCATTTATCCCAGCTAGCGAGTCTTTCGCTTCTTTTCATCGACATGAAAATGGACCAATTCAAAACCCAAGGATAATTATGGATAAAGCTTTCTAAGCATTTCGGATCGCGCTTCATCTCATTATGGTAAGCCTCTAATAAATAAGGGGTTTTGAAGATACGGATATCCTCATAATGAACTTTATCCATATTCTCATTATAAGAAGGAACATCTTTCAAAAGCCCATTTTTTGCCAAAGCGTCCAAATCAACATAGAGCTCATCTAAGGCAAAGGAAGAAAATGGTTGGTAGGGGGAGTGACCATACCCTAAAGGATTCAAAGGCAAAATTTGCCATAATTGAAACCCGTTTTCTTTCAATATATCAACGAATTCATAGGATTTTGCTCCAAAATCGCCGATCCCAAAGCGGCTTGGAAGGGCAGAAACAGGGCATAAAATACCAGCAGATCTTTTCATAGATAACCTTCTTATTTTTCAATATGGGCGCCTAAGGCAGGAATAGATACTTTGACGATGCTTGAGGATGGGTAATATTCGCTCATTCCTTTGACGAAAGCTTCTTCTTCCTCTAATGGAACGAAATTGATCGTCGTGCCGACTAATCCTCCGCCCATCACTCGAGATGAACCGACTTTCAAAAACATATTCGCGCGATAAACTGCTTCCAATGGGCTTGAAGCGAAACGATTCGGAATCATCGTATTCCTTAAAAGGGTCTCTTGCGAAAGCTCAGTGGCTCTTTCAAGTTCTAAGAAGGTGGCTCTATCGCCGTCTTTTAAGGCTTTATAGGCTCTTTCGACCCTGTCCTCTTCGCCATAGAAATGCTTTGCTCTGCCTAAAGCGCGCTCAGAAACCAAGGTATGGTCTCCTTTGGATAAGGCATCAACGAAGTCTTTTTCAGCTACCTCGCGAAGCACTTCTTTTTTGAATATTTTTTTGGCGACATCCTTCATGTCATAAGGCATTTCGCTATACAAATCGCTCAATCCGGCATGGGATCCGCCAGGATTGACCAAATAAACGGCCAATTTCCAATCGCTTGGGAAGGCAATTGGGTTGACGATCGGCTCATTTGGGTTCTTGAAATCAAGATAGCAAACGCCGCCGAAGGAAGAACCGCATTGATCCAGTAAGCCAGAGGCTTTGCCAAAATAAACGTTTTCGGCATATTGGCCAGCAATAGCTAAATCTTTGCGGGAAATCTTATCGTCGTTGTATAAATGATTAATCGCTTCCGCGACGAATAATTCATAGGCAGCGGAACTAGAAACGCCAGCGCCAGGGAAAATATCAGACACCATCGCGGCTTTGAAGCCACCGATTTTATAGCCCATTCTCGCAAGGGCACTCAAGACGCCTCTTGTTAAAGATGTGGTTGTGCCTTTCTCTTCTTCCCTTGCCTTTAAATCATTTACCTTAAGATTGAATTTTGGATACCCTTCGGAAACGATATTGACTTCGTCTTTGTCTTTCTCGATATAGCCTCTGATTCCTAAAGAAGCAGTAGCCACCAAGCACTTGCCATGCTGGTGATCTGTATGATTGCCTAAAATCTCCAAACGGCCATATGAAATCTCTTTGATTTCCGGGGTTTTACTAAAATTCTCTTCGTAAAGAGATTTGGCTTTTAAGAAAGCTTCATTATCATTCATGGGTGATCTCCTTCAAGAAGGCTTTGAATCCTTCCATTCCTTCTTTGGTATTCTTATAAACGGCGACGTTGCCTAAGATGTTATGGCAGACATTATTGATGTATTCTTTGCTAGAAATGCCTTTTTCTTTCATTTCTTTGACCATGTCATCGAAATTATCTAAGTCAGGATAGATCTTCAAATATTCTTCCTTCGTATAGCCTTTTTCGATAACTTCTTTCACTTCTTTGCTTTGGCGCTTCAGACGAGCTGGGAGAATGAATAAACCGGCTGCCTCGATTAAGCCAATGCCTTCTTTTTTGATGTGCTGATATTCCGGATGGACATGGAAGATGCCGTCTGGATAAGTCTTGTTGCACTTGTTATTGCGAAGAATGAGGGTCATCTCATAATTCTCGCCATTCTTTCTCACTAATGGGGTGATGGCATTATGGCGCCCTTCTTCGTCTTCAGCGATGATATCGTGCTTAGGATCGTTGTAATGGATCCACTTTTCTAAAATTTCAGTGGCGATAGTTTGAATCTCTAGACGATCTTTGCCAGTCAAGCGGATACAGCTATCATAAAAATCGACGATGGATATTTTCGTATTCTTATAGCGAGATGAGATAACTTCTTTGTCTTTGGCAAGAAGGAGTGGAAGCAAATGCTCGCCACCTTGGAAATGCTCGTGGTTAAGAATAGATCCTCCGACTATCGGGATATCGCTATTGCTACCAATATAGAAATGCGGAAACTGGTCGACGAAATCAAATAAGCATCCCATGCTCCAAGCGGAGATTTCCATTGGCACGTGCTTGCTATAGAAGAGGATGCAATGTTGGTTGTAATAAACATAGGGGCTGTATTGCATATACC
>CAVAYV010000024.1:0-2653 GCA_963593015.1 bacterium
GCGCACATCTGATTGTTCCATGATGATGACGCAATGTGTTAGAGGAAACTTTATCGCTTCGCTCTCTATAATGAATAGTATAGATTTTTTGGCAAAGTTAATAAAAGGAATTATTCGGGATAACAAAATATGCGTATTTACACATCTTTTGCTACATATTCTTTTTAAAATAGCGTTTTTGTATGTTTTGCGATACAATTTATGTGCATAAGGAGCAAGATGATCATGGAAATCAAAAGAGATTTTTATTTAAACAAGCTTATAAGAAGCATGCATAACGGGATGGTCAAGGTCATCACGGGAATAAGGAGATGTGGTAAATCATATCTTCTAAAAACCTTATTCAAGGACTATCTTCTATCAACAGGCGTCTTGGATGAAAGGATTATCGATATAGATTTATCAAGCAGCGAGCACTCAATCCTTATTAACCCCGTCAATTTAGACAATTTCATAAAAGGCAAGATAAACAAGAAAGACGAATTCTATCTCTTCATCGATGAAATACAGCTTTGTGAGAGCATCCCAAACCCTGCTTTCGACGGATTCAAGACAAATAACGAATCCATACCTCAGATTAATTTCTACAACGTGTTGAATGGACTTTTATCGTCTTATCCAAACGTGGATATCTACGTAACTGGGAGCAACTCACGACTTCTTTCTTCCGATGTTCTTACCGAATTCAGGGGAAGGGGCTGGCAAATAGACCTAGCACCGCTATCATTTAGCGAATACGTTGGCGCATTCCCACAAAAAGACAAAAGAATGCTCTTTGAGGAATACCTTACTTTCGGCGGAATGCCAGGCATGGTGGCTTACGGAAACAATCAAGACAAGATCTCGTATTTAAACAATCTCTTTGAACTTACCTACCTCAAGGATATCCTCGAACATGCGGGCATATCAAATAGCATGACCGTGAAAGAATTGCTATCAGTTCTAGCATCAAGCGAAGGCTCCCTCATTTCAATTAACAAGATATCTGAGCTTTTTAAACAAAAGGAAGATAAAGGCATCTCTAGGCCATCTATTGAGAAATACATGAATGCCTTCAAAGATTCATTTTTAATTAGCGAAGCTGCTCGATTTGATATAAGGGGAAACAATCTAATAGCCAGTTCTAAGAAATACTATTTCGCCGACTGCGGATTGAGAAACGCTCTTCTTTCATTCAGCCAGAACGACAGGGGCCATTTGATGGAATCTGTCATATATAGGGATTTGAAAAGACGCGGATATGCCGTAAATGTTGGCGTTGTCCCTGCCGTCGAATCCAATAAGGATGGGACAAGGACGAGAAAGCAATACGAGGTTGATTTCATCGCGACATCGGGCAGCGAGAAAATATATGTCCAATCGGCCTATAGGATTTATGATGATGAAAAACTAAAGCAAGAGTCAAACTCATTCCTTAGAATCGATGATTCCTTCAGGAAAATCATGGTCGAGGGTGACTTGTATCTTCCATATGTCGATAAGAAAGGAATCGAACATATAGGCATAGTCGATTTCCTATGCGATGAGAAATACTCATAGCACTACATTTGATTCTTAATCCATTCTTCTAATATTGGCACAACATTGCATCGTTTTTGCCATCTAACAAATGACCATCTTGACAATCGATTAGTGAAAAATGGCATAATAATCATAGAAACTTTGCTGCTCCGAAATGGCTATGGCTCCCTTTCTCATCATGGAGGATTATTTCAAAAATTTTGTCCGCATCTATGGTTACCATAGATTGCCCTAGATTACCCATAAGGCATGTGGACACACAAGAGCTTCGGATTTATTTCGAACAAAATGGGCTTGGATTACCCTAAATTACCTTGGATTACCAACTGCACAAGAGACTTAGGACGCCGTGGGAACTCCCGTGCAGGTTCGAGCCCTGTTGCCCGCACCATTGGAAAACAGCCCTAAGTTTCTTGAAAAAGAGGCTTGGGGTTTTTGTTATATTAGGAGAGGATAGACGTATCAATTATGGATCTAACGCAGACGCCAAAGGCCGGAATGAGAAGAAGCGCAAAGTTTATATGCTTCTTTTTTGCGACCGTCTTTGCCGTTCTTTTGATAGCATTCGCCGTTCTAACAATCAAAGGATTTGTCGATTATGTATCTTATCTTAATTCGGATGTTTGCGCCGGGATGGATAGGGCCAACGGGCTAGGGCAATCCTTCAATGCTGATGATCTACAAACCTTGGCGAGGGGAGAGGCCATCGCTACCTACAGCCAGTCTGTCGTCGCCGATAATCTCAATCTTATAGAATTGGTGAAATCAACGATTCTCAGCAAGTACACCTTGGTAAATGGGATTTATTATTACAATTTAATTCCCGCCGCAATTCCAACCGAATATTGGGTTTTTGCGGCCGTTTCCATTTGTTGGGCTATTGTACTTGTAATTCAAATCTATGTTTCTATGCGGAACGATAAAGCAAAATACACTGAATATTACACGATGATTGTTTTGCTCTTTGCGACTTTGAATATCCCATCTGCCGTATTGATGATTTGCGGCCGCAAAGATTAGAAACATCTCTTGTTTTAAAAGGCCCCAGACGATGCTGGAGCCTTCTCCTTAACTCATCATTGATTTTCTAAAACGTTTTTGCATCGGGAATTTATCTGATAATCTTCCAATA
>CAVAYV010000025.1:0-9015 GCA_963593015.1 bacterium
ACAAAATCATCGTCGGGGCCTGTAGCGCCACGGCGATCATCGCGCTTGTCGTCGGTTTATCCGTCGGACTCACCCAATGCAGCGGAAATAGTGCCGGCGACACGAGTAGCAGCAGCAGCGGCAGCAGCGGCAGCTCTACGTCGAAAGGTGGCGATTCATCGAGCTCATCGTCAAGCAATAACGGCACCTCATCGAGCTCATCGTCAAGCAATAACGGCACCTCATCGAGCTCATCTAGCGGCGCTCCCTCATCAAGCAGTTCCTCACAAGGCAGCAGCTCATCAAGCTCAAGCAGCACACATACCCATCAATTCGGAACCGCTTGGGTAAGCGATGGCACCAAGCATTGGCACCAATGCGCTTGTGGCCAAAAAAGCGATGAAGCCTCCCATATTGACGGCACCACTTTAGAAATCTCTAAGAAAGCCACCAAAGACCAAAGCGGGACCAAGGCCTATAAGTGCACTGTTTGCGACACTTATGACACCGCTACTCAAATTCCCTACACCCCATATATGGATACCTTTGTGTGGAAAGACGCATTTACTTATGATGGCGATTTCACCTATACCAAAGAAAACGCTGATTTTGGATGCAGTCCGACTTATGATAATTATACCGAAATAGAGACGATCACTAAAAAAGGCAACGTTATTAAAGTAAAGAAAGACACCTATAATTTCAATTTGCAAGAAATTACAAGCACATCCACTTTCTATTTGGAGAAAGTCGCCGATGAAACCGCTACCGGTGGTTATGTTTATAAGCGCTATACCTACGATGACACTTCATCAACTTGGAAGGGCGAAGAGATCACCAAAGACGTTTGGGATCTATACGCCACTGTCAGTTTCGATCTCGAGGAAGGAGAAGAGTTCTCCGATTATCAGTTCAATGACACACTCCAAGCCTATGAGATGAAAGATAGCAAAGGCAATGTTAGCAGACGTTTGACTTTCGATAACGGCAAAGTGGTCGGAGAATACGTCCCAGAAACCGATGGTTCCTACCTAAAATCCGAAATTAAATATTCTTCAGAAGAATTGAGCATCCCTGCTTCAAGCCATACCCATTCATATGGAAAAGCTTATGAGAGTAATGGTGTGTACCATTGGCATGAATGCGAATGCGGCGTCACAAGCGACAAAGCTGAGCACACTTTCAGCAAAGAGCAAATCACCAAAGCCGCCAGCAAAACCGAAAATGGTAAAAAAGTCTACACTTGCGATGTCTGCAATGGCAAGAGCCAAGAGATTGAATACAATCCATATATGGATAAATTCAATTGGTACGATGGCTTCTATCGTTGGTGGGAGAATTTTGTTTTGAAAACCACCACCACGACTTCAACTTCGACAATGATTGAAGAAATTAGGAAAAACGGAGACACAATTAAGAAGACCGTAACCACGGTGACCTCATCAAATAGCACATCCGATACGGAATATTTCTTTAAAGAAAATGACAATGTTTACATTCTTACTTATAGCAAGATGGCTGACAGTTGGAGCAAGAGCAAAGTCGATCTTTCTTATTATGATACCCAAAATAGTGCTTGTGCATTCAATGATTACATCACTGATAATGGAGCCGATGATTTCACTCTAGTCGACAATGATTCCCACAATACTCTCGACGTCTATTACAAAACGAGCGATGACAAGATCAAGGTTTGTTTTGATATGGGCCATATCATTAAGCTAGAAGATGTCGACAAAAACAAAGTTTACGAAGTCAAATACGCTTGCAATACGATTGCCTTGCCAGCTTATAACTAAGTAACTGTTGATCGATAAAGATGCCAAAGAAAAACTCTGGCATCTTTTTATATATCGCTTGACCTAAAGTTCGATTTAGATATTAAAGTAAGCCCATATTAAAGGAACGATTGATTGTGAAAGAAGTTATATTGAGCAACGGCGTTAAAATGCCTCAACTTGGAATTGGGACTTTTTACTAAGCCCCTCTGAAGCCTATCAAAGCGTTTTGGAAGCCTTAAAAGGCGGCTACCGCTTATTGATACGGCAAATATATATGGGAATGTTATCTTGGTTGGGAAGGCCATTGAAGATTCCAAAATCAGAAGGGAAGATATTTTTGTTTCCACGAAGATTTGGCCAAGCGAGTATGAAGACAAAGATATCGTAGACAAGACTTTGAAAAGGATGAATCTTGAATACATTGATTTATTGTTTTTGCATCAACTCACAAAGAATTGGAAAGCAGGCTATAAAACTTTAATTAAAGCTTATAAAGAAGGCGAAATCAAAGCCATCGGCGTTTCTAATTTCGAAGATGAGTTCATAAAAGAACTTATTCACGAATTTGACATCTTGCCTCAAGTGATGCAAGTGGAATGCCATCCATCATATTCTCAAAAGGAACTAAGGAATCTCATTGATCCTTTGAACATTCATCTGATGTCATGGTATCCGTTAGGAGGCAAAGGCAATGATTCATTGCTGAACAATGAGACAGTTAAAGAAATTGCTGGCAAATACCATCGAAGCGTCGCGACAATAATTCTTGCTTGGCACCTCCAAATGGGATTTATGGCTATCCCTGGCTCTAAAAACAAAGAACATATTAAAGAGAATTTTTCTTCCGTTAATATCGAACTTTCTATCGAGGATATGAATACAATATGCTCGCTTGACCAAGGGAAGCGGTTCTATATTAGAGACAGCGAGGCTTTAGAGAGATTTGGAACATTAAAACCATCATACGAAGGATGATAGGATGTAAAGTGGGGGAAGCGAGCAATACACGCTAACATATATAAAAATCTTGACCCAATTCGCCATTCGAATATAATAAAGGGGCAATATTGACAACACTGCTAAGTTCAAATAAGCATATTGCTACAAGGTTTCCGAAAGGGAATGACCATTAGGTCGAAAAAATGCCAGGCAACTGGCTTTTTTTGTTATTAAAGTTCCGTTTTGCTATAATGATTAAAATTTTTATAAAGGGGACCATTATGGCAAAGAAATTATTTATAGGTCTAGATGTAGGCACTGATTCTGTTGGTTGGGCAGCTACAGATGAAAATTACAAGCTTTGGAGAATGAAGGGCAAGACCGCCTGGGGCGCTCGCATTTTTAGCGAAGCGTCTGATGCAAAAGAAAGACGCCAATTTAGAACTTCCGGTAGAAGACTCGCTAGACGTAAGGAAAGAATTCGCTTATTGAATGCAGAATTTGACTCTTTAATTGCTCCTAAGGATCCAACTTTTTTACGTCGTTTGGAATATTCAATGATTCAAAACGATGATAATCAAAAGCCTTTTGAGTTAAGAACAGATTGTCCTTTGTTTATCACGAAAGCTGAAGAAAAAGCCTACTACAAAAAATATCCAACTATTTGGCATTTACGGAAGGCGCTAATTGACAATGAAGATGATGCTTTTTCGGATATTAGGCTTATTTATTTGGCTATACATCACATCATTAAATATAGAGGGAATTTCTTGAATGAAGGTGATAAAAAGATTGGCGAATTCGATACTGCTAATTTTAAAAAATTAAACGAAACCCTTTCCAACCTTTTGAATACGCAAAGCGACGAAGACGCTATCGATGAAGACGTTTTTGCTGGGCTTCCTGAGTCGAAATATGATGACTTCATTAATATTGTTGAGGATAGAAAATCCAGCAAAGGTGAAAAAAAGAAAAAGCTTCTTTCTTTGATGGAAAAAACGGATGATTCCAAAAACTTTTTAGAGATGTATTGCACGCTTTGTAGCGGTGGTGAATTCTCAACGTCAAAATTAAACAAAAAAGGCGAAGAAACTTATGGAGATGTAAAAATCGCATTTAATTCTAAATATGATGATGAAGTCTCTACTTATCAAGATGCTTTGGGTGATGCTTTTGATATTGTTGATTTGGCAAAAGAGGTTTTTGATTACGCCGACCTTATTAATATCTTGGGCAAAAATAACAAGTGGCTCTCTTATGCTTTTGTTAATTTGTTTGAATCACATAAACAACAACTGCGCGCTTTAAAAGACATTTGCAAATCGATCGATAGCAAGAACGGATTTGCTGGTGAAAATTCTTTGTACGTCAAATTGTTCAACGATAAAAACAATGAGAAGAACTACGTTGCTTTTACTCATAATGGCAATCAAAAGAGATGCAGCATCGAGGATTTTAACAAATATGTCCTTAATGAAATAACTCCTTATGCCGATTTGCTAGAAGGAAAAGATAAAACAAATTGGGCTCACTTAGAGGAATTGGCGAAAAACTTAAATCTTTTGCAAACAATTGCGTTACGTTCAACAAGCGTTATCCCGATGCAATTGCACAAGCAAGAGCTTGAAAAGATATTAGATAACGCGATTTCGAGAAATATCAACGGCTTTGATTCGTCTTTCAAAGATAGACTAATAAAACTATTCTCATTTAAAATCCCATATTATTGTGGACCTTTAACGACAAGGAGCGATTATTCAAACACTACTTTTAAAGACGGCAAGTACGAGAGAATCACCCCGTGGAACTTTGAAGATGTTATTGATTTTAAAGAAACCAAGAAAAATTTCATGAATGGGCTCACAAATAAGTGCACTTATTTGAAAGATAAGGACGTTTTGCCAAAGCAATCATTGACCTATCAAGATTATGATTCTTGGAATAAACTCAATAATTTAAAGGTTAATGGCGAAAAACCGACATCAGAAGAATTAAAAGACCTTTTTGATAACTGTGCTTCGCTTAGATCTAAAACAACTTTAAAAGACATCAAGAAATATCTTAAATTAAAAGGCAACAAAGACCAGGACATCACGGTTTCGGGATGGAACGAGAATGATTCAATCGTGTGTTCCTCTAGATATGCATTATCCAAGACATTCGATTTAAGTCATAGAAATACAAAAGATTTTGAAATTGCTGAAAGAATTATATTTTTGAAGACGATTTATTGTGATTCCAAAAAAGATGCGAACGAAGCAATTCACGATGAATTTTCATATTTATCAGCTGAACAACTTAAAGCTGCTTATTCGTTATCCTGCAAAGAATGGTCGCCATTCTCTAAGGAATTCCTTGAACTAAAAGGATATGACCAAAATGGCGAAATCACTACACCAGCTTTGCTCGATTTATTGGAGGATGGCAAAGGAAATTTGATGCAAGTCCTTCAAACCTACGATTTTTATAAAGCTATAGATGAACATAACAAAAATATTTTTGGTTCGAAAACCAAAAAGCAAATCGCTAAAGAACTCATCGATGAAATGCCTCCAAAGATGAGAAGACCAGTCATCCAAGCCGTCCGTATTGTTCAAGAACTTTCAAAAGTCGCTAAGCAAAAACCTGACGTAATCTCGATCGAGGTTACTAGGGAAGAAAATAGCAAAGAGAAACGTGTCGAATTAACAAAGAAAGCAACTTCTCGCCAAGTTCAAATCAAAGACTTCTTAAATAATTTGATTAAGACTGATTCATTTGAAAAAGAAAGAGCGGAAGAGCTTGAAAAAGAGCTTGATAATATCGCTGATTTGAAACAATTGAATGGCAAACACCTATATTTGTATTTCATGCAAAACGGACGCGATGCTTATTCTGGGGAACCGATTGATATTAATGATGTTCTTAATGGCACGAAATATGATACGGATCATATTCTCCCACAAAGTTTGATCAAGGATGACTCTTTGGACAATTTGGTTTTGGTAAAAAGGGAAGTTAATCAACGGCGTTCTAACCAATATCCAATCCCGGTTGAGATTCGCAATGACCCAAATGTTAAAGCGCTTTGGAAACGTTTGAAGAAAGCGAAGATGATGTCTGAAAAGAAATACAATAATTTAGTAAGAGGTACCCAATTAACGGATTCTGAATTATCCGATTTCATCGCGGCTCAGATTAACGTTGTTAATCGCTCTAACATCGTTATCAGAGATGTTTTAAATATTTTATATCCAAATGCAAAACTGATATTTTCAAAGGCTAAATATCCGTCTCAAATTCGTAAGGAATTACAAATTCCAAAACTCAGAGACTTGAATGACACCCATCACGCGGTGGATGCTTATTTAAATGTTGTTACCGGCGTTGAGTTAACAAATAAATTTGGTGATATGAGATTAATTAAAGCTAGAGAAAATGGCAACCAAGAATTCTCTTTGAATCCGGAAAATTATATTTCCGGATTGATATTGAACAAAGATGGTAGCCAAACAGAACGTGGCAAATTAATCGACGATAACTCCAGGAGACATGACTTCTTACTTACGTATAGATTTGATTACAATGATAACGCTTTTTATAATCAAACCATTTATAACAAAAATGAAACATCTTTGATTCCTCTTCACGATAATTTGGATACATCTAAATATGGTGGATATTCTTCTATGTCTATTGAAGCTAATTGTATTGCTACAATCAAAGGCAAAAAGACAAAAAGATATTTACTAGGCATACCACATCTTTTGATGGAAAAACATAGAAACGGCAAAGATATAACTGGTGAACTTGTGAATCTTGTTCCTCATAAGGATGGTGATTTTGTGAGCGTGAATATAGATAGCCCGGTTATGCTAGGTGCACGCTTAAAAATAGACGGCCTTTATTATTTGTGCGTTTCTAGCAATAAAGAGCAAATTAAATTAGAACCAATTACGCCACTTTTTATGGAAAGGGACGATGAATTGTACCTATTGCAACTAGAAAAATTTAATGAAAAATATCCAGAAATAGCAAAAAAAGAAAAGCAATATTTCTTTAGTCGCAAAACCGGTGATGGATATGAAATTGAATTGACCTATGAAAAAACCACATCCGTTATTTGCCATTTGGTTGAAAAGTCAAAAATAGATTTATATAACTATTGCAACATGACATCATCGCTTAGGGACTTTGATGTTACGATAGTGAAAGAAATGTCGCTTTTCGAACAACTACAAACACTTTTAAGCGTGCTTGGTTGTTTCACGCGGAGATCAGAGATGCTTTCAAAAAAGAATTTACGTAAAAGTAGAGCTGCAGTTTTTGATGATGATATTATTTTGCATTCTGATTCCATTACTGGCCTTTATCACACTGAAAGGAAACTTTAATGGCGTTTAGGACCGTTGTGGTAGACACGCATTCAAAATTGGAATATTCTTTGGCCTACCTTGTTTTCAGAACTCCGGATATAACAAAGAAGATTCTTTTGGACGAGATTCATACGTTGATGATTTCATCGACATCAGTGTCTATCACAACGGGTCTACTAAACGAATGTGCGAAAAGGAAGATTAAAGTTATCTTTTGCGATGAAAAACATAATCCTTCTGCTGAATTATCGCCTTTTTATGGCAATTCGAATTCATCGAGACGAATAAAAGAGCAACTTGCTTGGGCGTCGGATTCTATGGCGACCACGTGGCAACTTATCATCAAAGAAAAGATAATGAATCAATCTTCTTTTTTAAGAGACACTGGAAAGATTGAATACGCCAATCAATTAGAAGAATTTGCTAATCAAGTCGATGCAGGCGACACTTCAAATCGCGAAGGGCATGCTGCAAAAGTGTATTTTAATCATGCCTTTTTTGATGGGTTTACTAGAGACACGCCATGTTTTTTAAATGCGTGTTTGGACTATGGCTATACTGTTTTGCTTTCAGAATTCAATAGAGCGATTGCTTCAGCTGGGTATTTAACTCAGCTTGGAATCCATCATAAAAATGATTTCAATGATTTTAATTTGTCGTGCGATTTTATGGAGCCTTTTCGTTTTGTTGTCGATCGTAAGGCGAATACTTTGAAACAGGAAGATGATTTTAAGAGCGAAATGATAAAACTATTAGAGAGCGAAGTTACTCAATGTGGCAAATCCCAAACTTTAGTGAACGCAATAAGCATCTACTGTAATTCGATTTTCACCGCTCTAAACACTGGCGATTTAACCAAGATAGCTTTCATTGATTATGGACTTAGGAGGTAGGTTTATGCGCACGATTCTTTTCTTTGATCTTCCATCTGTAACCAAGAAAGACCATCGAGAATACACTAAATTCGTGAAACTATTGAAACAAAAAGGATTTGCTATGCTTCAAGAAAGTGTCTATACAAAGCTTTCAATTAATGAAAGCGTAGTAGACGCAACGATGAGAGATTTAAAAAGAGCCTTACCTCCAGATGGTACCATTTCTTGCCTTACTATCACTGAGAAACAATTCGCATCAATTGATGTTCTTTTAGGCGAAATGCAAACTGACGTAGTTTTGAGTTCCGATAAAACCATAATCTTATGAAAACATTAAGCATCAATCCTAATTTATTTAGCATAGAAATAACCGATCCTAAATTCGTTACTCTCGTGATAGAAAACAAGCCATTCTATTACGAGTTTTCGAGATATTTATATGATGATTTCCCTGATCATTTGAATTGTTGTTCCCTGATGCTTAATGGCAATGAAGTTAAGCTTGATGAAGCGTCATTGTATATAAGCAATATTTTGGATTTAAACTTAAATTCAAAACAAAACCTTAATGCTTTATATAAAATTCTTAAGAAAACGTATTTTCAAGAACTAAGCACTGGTGTGGAAGAAATTCAATCTCTGCTAACTAAGATCTGCAAAGAAATACGTCTTGATTTTGATGCTGAATTAACAATGGATAGTTCTATTAAAATTGACGATGTCTTCAAAATCGGCGGTCTTCAATTCCTCCAGACGGAAGAAGATGGTCTATTAGAACAGCTTTCTAGATTTGTATGTGTTGCTAAAGAACTAAGAAATGTATCCTTAGTCTTTGTAAATCATTTACATGATTATCTTGAAGACAAAGATATGGAGTCTTTTGTCAAAGAAATCCAATATAAAGGTATAACATTAGTAAATTTAGAAACGATCAAGCCGTTAAACAAGATTGAAAGTGAAGAAATTTTAATAATTGATGATGACTTCTGCACCATCCGATGATGTATAATATTGCCGAAGATAGCCTGCAAACCACAAAAAATTTGAGGTTTGAGAGCAGTGTTGTCTTTAATAGCTCGAAAACTC
>CAVAYV010000026.1:0-4399 GCA_963593015.1 bacterium
TCAATACCCTAGATATATATGGCGAAATGATTAAAGGGGCTAAATACCAGATTAATTTTGCAAAAATATTGAACAAGGAGTTCAACTTTACACTTACATTTTTTTCATTTGTAGCTTCATTCATTTTAATGCCCATCAATATTGCCATAAAAGATTGTTGTTGCAAGCAAAATTGAAAACATTTATTCATCCTAATTAAAAAGAGTAAAAAGTGAATCGGTTTAGTTTGCTCAAGAGGGGATAGCTTTTGCCTTGTATTAATATTGTGGTTTTTCAAGGCTAAAAGGTTTATCCTATTTTGGCAATATTAAATATATTTTATATATTTCGGATTGAGGAATTATCATGGAAGAAAATAAAAATCAGGGCAAAGTGGTGGTTATTCGTGAAAACAATAATCAAAAGAAATCCAATTGGACTTGGGGAAGATATGGCAAGTCTATTATAAAATTCAAATATTGGAATATCGGGGTCACGGTTGCTTTGGCGCTGGCTGGATATCTTGGAGTCAGATTTATCTATAACAACAAGAAATCCTCGTTTGTATCTTCTTTCTCTTATACTTTGCCTCTCACAATGGATAATGACACTGGGAATGGAACCTATAGCGATGGCACCGCCTTTAACTATCTTGACCTTTTATCTTCCGAGACTTTGAAAGAAGTGGTTAATAGTAGTAGCGATTATTCCTCAATAGATGTTGATAATATTGTTAAAAATAACAGCATTTCAATCAGTGCGAATGGTTACACCGATAGCAGTGGAAAGTTTTATATTTCTTTGCCTATCACTTATACCATAAGTGGCAATTTGTCGGCGATTGGTAGCCAAGAGTTAGCTGCTAACTTTATCTCTGATTTGGCGTATACTGTAAAAACAAAAGCTATTGCCGCCGTTGATAATTTTAAAATTTCCGATGTCATTCCCGCCGACTCGGTTTTCAACTCTTTGGATTTTGAAGACCAAATCGAGCTTTTAAGTGAGGAATATGACCAAATTAAAAACTCGCTCTCTAATTTAACTAAGACAATCGATCTAGATTCATCTTTGATTAAAGTCGATTCCGAAGGGACCACATTGGAATCTGAGATTTCCAATTTCACTTTGAATTACAAAAAAGGCGCTGGCACGCAAATGACCGCTTTGAATGGTAGCTTGGAATCAAACTATTATGTCAATTTCGAAGATAGCAAAATCGATGACAAAATCGATGAGCTTGTTTCCTTGGGGACTTTGGATATCGAAAGCTTGAAGACAGTCCTTACGAATTTAGATAACTATCAAACCGCTTATGACAATATCAAACAAGTCATCGGATCTAATGCCGAAGTCGCTAAACAAGCTGCGGAATTGAATGAAAGGATTTTGGCCTTAAAACAATCTAAGACTAACTATGAAAAGGAACTTAAGACATTGGGCTATGATGTCCCAAGCGAAGTAACTTTGAAAAACGTTAGCTCAATCGTTTTAAGTGCCACCTCTAGTGGCAAAATCCAAATGCTGAATGCCGCTAAAAACGGTACTGACGAAGGCAAAAGTTGGGCAAGCGATTGCAAAACATTTGCAAAATCCATTTTAAGCGTCAAAACCTCTTTAAAAGCCTCAATCGAAAAAGAGTCCGAATGCTATCGCTACGCTTCTAAATATTACCGTAACAAAGTTAACTTCACTTATGCTGGCATTATCAATGTGAGCGGAAGCATTTCCCCTTGGCTTGGTTTAGCCGCAGGCGCCATTATCGGCTTCTTAGCGACATCCTTAATTTGCTCTGGCATTTATGTCTCTAAGGTTATAAAAGAAGAAAACGAAGTTAAAGCGGCGATAAATGCCGAGGAATCTGACAAATAATTATAATATTTTCTATCTTTTCTAGGGATTTAGGATGAGATTAGTGGATACGAAAGCGAAAAAGAATCCGTATTTGCTCTTTTCGCTTTCGTTTGGCGTTTATTTACTAGCCTCCTTATTCGCTACAGAAGCGGTGAATATCTTCCAAGACGGGACTGGCATAAATGGCATCTATATGACCGATATGCAATTCTTTATTGCTAATATCATGGCGATAATATTCGGTATATTTATCTATGTCTTTGCCAAAAAAATGTTTTATGTCCGAAATAGCTGGCTATTTTTTATTGTGATTTTGTTGCTATTTCTTTTTAATACGTATGCCACTTTGAGTTTCCCGAATTCTTTGGTCTTGTCAGATTCGGTTTCTTATACGATTTCTAGCCTTACTAAGGTAAGATACGCTTTTTCATTTATTAATGTTTGCGTTGCCGTTTATCTATGCATTGTCATCGCCCCACAGTGCAAACTAGGCGAAAGCGGCTGGAACTATTTTTTCATTATTTTGAGTTTGTTTGCTTTAGCGGCCGTTATTTATTCTTTCTTCCACGACAAGGGAAGCTATGACGTTCTTTTCAATAAGGACTATCAGACTGGGCAACTCCCGCAAGTGACGTCGTTTTTAGTTCATAAGAATAACTATGGCGCTATTTTGATGTTCGCCATCATGGGCGAGATGCTTATGTTTGCCAGCGATAAGAAGTGGTGGCATATTCTTCTCATTCTTTTCTTTTCGCTCAACGTCCTTCTTTCTTATTCCAAAACCTCGATTATTTGCGTTGCGATTTTACTTGATGGCGCAGGCTTAATTTGGTATCTAAGGGCTTTAAGAAAAGAAAAAAACGCCATTGCCGCTTCCATTTTGTTTTTAGGCCTTGTCGCTTTTAATGTTTTAATCGGTTATTTGATAATACATTCTCAATCCACAGAGAATACTTTCTTGTCGGTTTTGTTCCGCAATATCAGAAAAGCCGTCTTAGAAAAAGACGATTCTACTTTAGGATCGCGTTTTGTATTATGGAGAAAAGCCTGGGATTTGCTAGAAAGCAATAATTCCTTCTTCGTGTATGGAATGGGCGATCAGAATTTCCCGTTTGTTTTCAGTTTTGCTTCCGACACGGATTGGAAATACAGTTTCTATACCCATAATGGTTTATTAGAAGTTCTTTGCAGAGGCGGTTTGATTCGCTTGGTGGCATATATCTTTTTCTTGGTCTTCATTTTGGTTTTGGTGATTAAATTCTCTTTAGTCAAAAGGACCAAAGGCGGTCTTCTTTATTTGCTTTTCTTTGTCATTTTCGTTTTGCGTTCATTCGTGGAGAATGAATTCTTGATGGCAAATGATATGAAAGCCTTATTATGGAATCTGTTCTTGACCTTTCCTCTTATGGGTCTTCATTACAATGAAAAGAACGGCATTATGGATAAGGAGATAGTTTCGTTTTCATTGGCTAAAAGTAAAACCAAAGATGGAGGCAAACTTTCTTCTAAAATAATGTTAGTTTTGTTAGCTATTTCTATTACCGCCATTTCTAGCGCTTTATCTTGTAACTTAGCTGGATTTGCCTCTACTTCTTTGACGAATTGGATTATGGCTGTTGCAGGAGTAATGTTCTTATTTTCGCTAATCTCTCTCATTGCTTCCCACCATAAAAATGAAAATTCTGTCGCCTTTTTAATCATTCTAAGCGTTATTGCCCTCACTTCAGCTTTTGCAGTGCCTTATTTGATTTTAAAATTATCCGCCGATACGATGAGTAGCTACTCCGTTACGGTATGGTCGGTTTGTTTCTTTATTGCCTTATATTTGCTTTTAGTTTTAATTGATATGAATGATAAATCTTTTGATTTGTTGGTGAAATCCAAGCAAAAAGAGAACAAATTTTCTAATTTCATGATTAGAAGAGAATTTAAGAATTAATTATCCTCTTCTTAAAATCAAAAAGTTGGATTATACTTTGAGACGCTAAGGAAACTTAGCGATATATGGGGTCGTTCTGGTTTTGACGGGGATGTAGATGGCTTTGATTGCAGTGGCGTGATGAGCTTAAACATCAAAAAACAATAACTGACAATAGTTATAAACCTTGGATGAACGTGTCTCCACGCGCATCCTTTGCTCGCGCTTAATTAGTATCCTACGGGATTCTCGGCAGAGATCCGAGAGCAGCATGTCCTCTGCTTATGAGTCTCTAGTAAGCACTTTGGGCATAATATATAGCGACTAAGCAAATAATAAGATTGGTATTATTTGTCGAAAATCCAACAATCTCGCTTGATGGACTGGGCTATATCTTTCCATCAAGTTAAATAACGATACAGTCTAAACTGTAGACGTCATTGTTGGCTCTTCCTCGGACAGGGGTTCGAATCCCCTCGGCTCCACCAATTAAGAAAAGTAGACATTTTGTGCCAAAACGCAAGATGTCTTTTTGTTTTTATATACAAAGTATATATACCCTATATTTTGAATAGTTCAAAAAGGGCAGTGTACTGAAATGTTGTGGAAACTGGCGAATCCGTGCCGTTTCCGCGTCCGTTCCGCCTATGA
>CAVAYV010000027.1:0-4999 GCA_963593015.1 bacterium
CTATTGACACGGTGTATTTGGATTACGCGGATTACCTAGAAGCAAAGAAAGCGAAAGAGCAAGCCGTTCTTGAAAACCGTGATTTTAGATTGCACGAATAGTTGAAATTATTATAAAAACCCTATTTCAAACGGATATTGCTCTTTATCGGTTTGTCATTAACGTTATTTTGTATCATCTCTAGCACTATAACGATAGGCCAAAATACCTTTTTTCTGAGGAAGCGTTTTAATTATTTTTTGGTAGGCATAATTGTTAAATATTTGAATAAGTATATAGGAAGGAAAATATATACATCCGACGAAAATTAAATTGCCTCCTTTTGCCACTTCTGAATAATTATATCAATATATGATTGACTCGGTAATAATCCGAAATAACGTCGTTTCGAAAACCTTGATGAGAAAATCATTTTTGGATTTTGGTTTTAGAATTTTATTACCGATAGGCTAGTACGGTTTTGTTAATCGCGAATTTGGCTAAAATTAATATATAAGAATACACCGAAAACAATCCTAAAATAAAATATATGGGAAAATAGAATTGAACTATAAGGGCTACATTTATCGAAAAACCAAGATAAGTACCATCAGGCGAGTATATGATTTTAGTTGTCCAAATAGGTAATATAGAAAATATAGCGCTTAAAACTATAGGAGATAAAGGCAAAAATAAGGCAACAAGTTTATTTTTGAAAATATTGAAGTTAAAAACAAATTTTTCAAATTTTATGTAATTTTTAATTATTATGAAGATTATAACTAAGTCTGGCAAAAGAGAAATCGCCCACCCTACGCTTCTAAAATCATAACCGGCAATCGTAAAAACCACTGGTGGGATCAACGAAAGAAAGATAATTGAAATTGAGTGCCATGACTCTTTCAAATAAACGTCAGGGTTTCCAACTCTTTTTAAGCTTTCAATGGAAATGAAATGATTATAAAAATACCGTTTTTCTTTTCTTTTCTTATACAATTTCGCCATCGTAGAATTCCCAATTTAGCCATGAATGCCTCAAAAAGCCTAAGGCAAACCCTTTTTCTAAGCTTCCATAAACTATCATTTCAGCAAAAACGCGAATGCAGACAATGCCTACGACGACCAAAATCGATCCAATTACATATGATAGGAGCGTTCCACTGGTGAAGAAGTTCAAAACTGTTTTTAATATCGAAGAAAGACCTGTCGTAATCTTTGAAATTGCGTTCGATATCAACGCCCCTAGCGGAGTCGCCGTCCCCGAGAGCAATTTGATCGCCTCATAGATTATGCCAAGCGGGCCTTTCGTGTTGCTTGCCACATACGGGAGCTGCTTGTTGATATACTTCGTGACCACGTTATATACCGCTACGCAGGCGGCGCTTGAGCAAATTATTCCATAGAACTTCGCACCGTCGACAAAGCCTTCATCGGCGAAAGCTATGTTCGCCTCTTCATATTCGTAGATTGGAATCGCCTCGTAAGTCGCTGATGAACCACCACCTGTCCCGTAGATCGACTGATGACTGGAATCCACTCTTGTGGTTGAGATCGCCGGCACATCGGACGGGCGGCAAACCGAGAGGGTGCCGACATCTATTCCCGATAAGGCGCTTTTGAAACCGGCTACGCTTTGCTCGTATGCGATTCTCTCCGCGCTTCCGGCCTCCTTCAAATATAGTTCGTCCATATTCGCGAAATATGTGTAGTCTAGTGAGGACTCAATGAGCGATGATACCTTTCTCTCGCCTATCTTCCCGAGCGTTCCTTGCTCCTTTTCGTAAGCGAATAGCTTTTGCTTGGCAAGCGAGGACTGCGCGTTTTCGTCAAGATCGAAAGCGGAGTAGTCATAGGCCGAAGCGGCTTTCTCGATGATGTCGCTCGCCTCCGAGGAGATGCTGCCTAGATTATCGGCGTTGGAAATGCTTTGAACACCACTTAGACATGTCGCGATTGTCAGGATCAATGATGAAATCATGTTCAATCCTCTTGGTTGTTTATGTGATTCTTATAGCATATTTCTTTTATTTGTTCAATTTTAGTGCTCGGAATTTGCTTTTTGAATTTAAAACACTTTCCTGCTTATAAGGGATAAGCAAAGCAAAACAATCGATGATTTCATCACTTGCAATTGTTTTATGAGAGCAGCCAATCAATCAAATTTAAAGATTGGATTCCATTATATGAATTTATGTAATTTCTATCCAAAGATAGTATTAACTTTGGGTAATTGTCTTGTATTAGACGTAATGGTCTCAATTCTCTTTCTTTGGTTTCCTCCGAAAGCATGCTTTCGGTTACTTGGATATAAAGTTTTTCGTTAGGTTTTTCAGCGACAAAATCTATCTCCGTCTGGCCTATTTTACCGATGTAAATGTGGTAATCTCTTCTGATTAATTCTAGAAAAACGATATTTTCCAGAATGTGCCCTCTATCGGTATCTCTATAGCCAAGCAGCATATTGCGAAAACCGATATCTACGATGTAGTTTTTCTCCAATGTCTTTAGGAGCTGCTTACCTTTAACGTCGTATCTTCCTACGGAATAGAATATAAAAGCGTCAGTTAGCTTCTCAATGTATTTTGAGACTGTTTTACCGGCGATATTTTGGTTTCCTTTTTTTATATTGCCTTCACTAGACAAGGCGTTCCCAATACTATTAGGGGAGGTGATGCTACCAATGTTCGAACACAAGAATATTATGATTTTTTGTAAGATTGTCTGATCCAACTGATTGTTACGCTGCAAGACATCCTTTAATATAACGGTAGAATATATCCCTTCTAGTGCTTGGTTGATTCTAGGCTCGTTAAATTGATATTCACTAAGAATTGGCATTCCGCCAAATTGCAAATATTTTTCGAATTTATCCTCTATGGTTAGCGCGTTTTCGAAATTATAAAATTTTAAAAACTCTTTAAAAGACAATGGAAGCATTTTTATTTCTACATATCTTCCCGAAAGCAGAGTAGAAAATTCCGTCGATAGCATGTAAGCGTTCGAACCGGTGATATAAATGTCGACGTCGAAATCAAGGCGGAATGATTCGATGGCTTTTTCCCAATGCTCAACCATTTGCAATTCATCGAATATTAAATACGTTTTCCCTTTGCCTACTATGCGGTTGCTGACATAATCGTAAAAGCTTAGATAATTTGAAAGGTCGCGATATTGGAGCGATTCTAGGTTCATATGAATGATGTTCTCACTTGAAATGCCGTTCTCTAAAAGATATTGATGAAATAAATCTAGCAAAGAAGACTTGCCACACCTACGAATTCCAGTGATGATTTTGACCAAGTCAATGTCTTTATTTTCTATGAGTTGTTTCAAATACTCTGGGCGATCTATAAGATTTGACATAATACGCTTCCTTTTCCTACTTATTAACATTGTAGTAATCAAAAACAAATAAACAATAGTTTCAGACCTTGAAGTCCAAAACTCTTATTTGAGACATAGTATCAGACGGGGAAGTCCAAAACTTTGATTAATAAAAGCTTGTTTGAACGATGGCTGATCGAGAAAGAACTGCTATTTTGTTGCCTTCTTTTGATTGTTTTATTCAATCTTTGGCTCCCAAACGTTCTTATTTAACGAAAGAGAATGAGAAAATGTATTAGAGAATGAGAAAATGCATTTCCGGAATGGTAATGATTTCTATTTGTGTTTGTAAACTTGTCTCATTTTCTTTATCATTAATTAATCAATTTATCGCTATGAATGAGGAGCGAATCGATTCATGGAAATTAGAATTAAGCATCTTACGAAGACCTTCCCTGGCAATCCTAAGAAGAACATCCCTGACACCACTGCCGTCAATGATTTCAATTTAGACATCAAAGATGGCGAATTGTTAGGCTTGCTTGGCCCATCTGGCTGTGGCAAATCCACAACTCTTTATATGATTGCGGGTTTAAAAAGCCCAACATCTGGAGAGATTTGGTTTGGCGATGATGATGTCACTAACCTAACTCCTGAGAAAAGAGGAATCGGTCTAGTCTTCCAAAACTATGCTTTGTATCCTCATATGACTGTTTATGATAACGTCCGTTTCCCTTTGACCAATCTTAAAGTCCAAACCAACAAAAGAGCGGACAAGATCGTTCATGCCGAAGAGCTTATCAAATTGCTTGAGAACGAACACGACAACATCGTCGAATTAATCAAAAGCGCTACCTTTGAAGGAAAGATTTCCAAAGAAGTATCCATTCGCAAGCTTGTTTTCAAATACCATATCGTTACTAGCCAAGCTAAGACTATTTTCAAATATGGCTTGCACTTAGCTAATAATAGCGATGAGCTTCATGCCTTAATCGATGAAAAGATCGCCTCTTTGAAAGAAGTGGTTGCGAAAGAAGAGGCCTATTACGCGAAGAAAGGCTTCACTTTGGATGAAAAGCGTCAAGTATTGAAAGATGGGCAAACAATCTTAGAGACCCGTCGTCTAAGCAAAGACGAGACGGATGGACTTATCCAAGAAACCGCTCGTTTGGTGCAAATCGATGAATATTTAAACCGCAAACCTAGCGAATTATCGGGTGGTCAGCAACAACGTGTCGCCATCGCTAGAGCGTTAGTCAAAAAGCCACGCGTCCTTTTGCTTGATGAGCCTTTGAGCAACTTAGACGCTCGTTTACGTTTGCAAACTCGCGAAGAAATCCGCCGCATTCAAAGAGAAACTGGCATCACCACGATCTTTGTTACCCACGACCAAGAAGAAGCGATGTCCATTTCCGATAGAATCGTTGTTATGAAGCTTGGCTTAAAGATGCAAGAAGACGCTCCACAAGAAGTCTACCGCAATCCAAAAAACCTCTTTGTCGCTAAGTTCTTAGGAACTCCTCCGATCAATGTCTTCGAAGGAAAAATCGAGAATGGCGCTTTGAAGATCGGCAAGGAAACCATTTGCAAATCGAAAGATTTCAAAGGACTTGATAGGCCTGTTTATGTCGGTATCAGACCAGAGGGTTTCTTAGCTGATGAGCATACCGCTGAAGAAGATAAGGTTTTAACATTA
>CAVAYV010000028.1:0-8377 GCA_963593015.1 bacterium
GCTTAGACGCTTTTAGAGAAGTTACAGAGGAGATTTCCTTCTCTTTTTTCTTTTTTAAAGAAACTTAGCGGTTTTTGTGACATACTTTTCCCATGAATAATAAAGATAAATTTTTTGTTAATAATGTCGTTTATCAAATCTATCCAAGGAGTTTTTGCGACTCTAATGGTGATGGTATCGGAGATATACCTGGCATTATATCCAAACTTGATTACCTGGCCGACTTAGGGGTTGGCATTCTTTGGCTTTCGCCTGTCTACAAAAGCCCAAAAATGGATTTTGGGTATGATATTTCAGACTATTATCAAATCGATCCTGATTACGGCACCTTAGATGATATGGATAGCCTTATCGCAGAAGCGAAAAAAAGAAATATCCGCATCGTCATGGATTTGGTGGTCAATCATACGAGCGACGAGCATCCTTGGTTTGAAAAATCAAAGGATGTAAATTCCCCATTCCATAATTTTTATTATTGGAAAAAAGGCAAAAACAACAATAGTGAGCCTCCAAACAACTGGCAAAGCAATTTTGGCGGAAGCGCTTGGGAATTCGTCCCAGAGGTTGGCGAATGGTATTTGCATATTTTTGACAAAAAGCAAGTTGACTTAAATTGGCATAATCCCGATGTTTTGATGGAAGTCGAACGCATTTTGAGATTTTGGTTAGATCGGGGAATATATGGCTTTCGATGCGATGTTATAAATCAAATCTGGAAAGAAAGTTTCGAGGATGGCGAAAAAGGAAAACGCTTTGTGGTTGGGCAAGAGCATTACATCAATAAAGAGGGCAATCATAAAATATTAGAAAAACTTCATAAAGACGTATTCTCCCATTATGATTGCATGACCGTCGGCGAGACATTTGATGTAAATTACGAGAACGCTAAACGCTTCACGAACGGAAATGAGCTTGATATGTGCTTCCAATTCGATTTGATGAATTTGGATAAGCGCAAACTCCCATGCTTTTTGAAGAAAGTTAATTTGAAAAAGTTTAAATCCATCACTTTTGGGTGGCAAAAAGAACTTGATTGGAATGCCAATTATTTTGAGAATCACGACCAAAGAAGATCTATCGAACGCTTTGGTGATAATAAGCGATATTGGAAAGAGTCTGGCAAAATGCTCGCGATGATACTTTTCTCACTGAGAGGAACGCCTTTTATCTATAACGGCGAAGAAATCGGCATGAATAATCTTCCGAATATGAAGATTGATGATTGCTTAGATCCAGTCGATTTCTGGGCTTACGATTTGATGGGCAAATTTCATTTCCCGAAAAGAGTGAAAAATAAACTTGTCTCAAATTTCGCAAGAGACCATGCTAGAACACCTATGCAATGGGACGATTCCGAATTCGCTGGCTTTACGAGTGGCGATAAAACCTGGATGAAAGTGAATCCTGATTATTCGAAAGTGAATGCAAAAGCCGAAAAAGAAGATCCGAAAAGCATCTTGAATTTCTATAAGAAGGCGATTGCGTTACGCAAAGAGAACAAGGCTCTGACTTATGGTAGCTTTGCCCCGATTGAAACTAATAAAAAAATCATGGCTTATTACCGGGAATACGAAGGAGAAAAACTTTTGGTGATAGTTAATCTCAGCAAGCATAAAACCAAAATGCCCAAAGATTTGTATTCCACCAAAGGGCGAGTCTTATTGGCGACAAATCCTGGCACCGAATTTGGATATAAAAAGCATTTAAGGGCCTATGAAGGCTTGATTGTTCGAATTGAAGGCTAAGTTTCCTTTTAAAAAAAGGAATTAGCCTAGTATGCTATTGAAGCGAGGTAAACTTTATGGAAGAAAGACGCAAAGATAACTTAACTTGGGATGAGTATTTTATGGGTATAGCTGCCTTAAGCGCACTCCGTAGCAAAGATCCAAGCACGCAAGTAGGTGCTTGTCTTGTTGACCAAAACCACAAAATCGTTTCGGTCGGTTATAACGGAATGCCGCGCGGCATCGATGAAGATGAAATACCTTGGGGACATGGAGAAGGATTAGAGAGCAAATACCTTTATGTCTGTCACGCCGAATTCAATGCAATTTTGAATACGCGCGATGGACCGGCGTTAAATGGCTGTTCTTGCTATGTGACTCTGTTCCCTTGCAATGAATGCGCGAAAGCCCTGATCCAAGTCGGGATAAAGGAACTAATATATCGTGACGATTTCCATGGCGACCAGATAATCTATCAAGCTTCTCGGAAGCTTTTGACTATGGCTGGCGTTAAAATTCGTCAATACCATGGAAAAAATATCGAAATCAGCGTCAAATGAGCAAAGCGTTGAAACGGCGAATATTCGTTTATGTTTTGGTGGCAATTTTGTTGATTGGATCAGTCATTGCCACGATTAAATCCAGTTTGAGCCAAACCACTGGAATCGTTTTATCCGCGATTTTGGGCACTATGTTCTTGGCTGTCGTGGTCATCAATGAAATTCGCATTTTTAAAAGAAATAAAAAATGAGAACGGTTGAAGTTAAAAACTTATTATTTGGCTATGAAGAGAATAAGCCAATACTCAAAGACGTTTCTTTTTGCCTAGAAAAGGGCAGCTATACTTGTTTGCTTGGGCATAATGGCTCAGGCAAAAGCACTTTAGCGAAGGTACTGATGGGATTAAATCCCCGTTTTAGTGGCGAAGTAAATCTTTTTGAAATGTCGCTAAATAGCAAAAATCTTGGCAAAATCCGCTCGAAAGTTGGGATTGTGTTCCAAAATCCTGACAATCAGTTTGTGGGAAGCTCTGTCGCTGATGATATTGCTTTTGGTTTGGAAAACACCAATGTTCCTCAAGATAAGATGCAAGGAATCATCGAGGGATACGCCAAAAAAGTCGGAATGGAAGATTATTTGGACTCAAGCCCCGAAAATCTTTCGGGTGGGCAAAAGCAAAGAGTGGCTATCGCTGGAGTTTTGGCGATGCATACCGATTTGATTATTTTTGATGAAGCCACCTCGATGCTTGATCCTAAAGGAAAAAGAGAAATTCTTTCGATCATTCATGAGATGAAAAAAGAAAACCCGAACCTCACCATCTTATCTATTACCCACGATGTTGAAGAGGCGCTTAACGCTGATAATATCATTGTTTTGAATTCCGGTGAGATCGTTTTGGAAGGGAAGCCAGAGGAAGTGTTCGAAAAGGAAGAAACTCTGAGAAGCATTCATTTGGGTTTGCCCTTTTATTATGAATTAAGAAACGCTTTGGTTAAAGAAGGGGTAGACATTCCTTCTTCAATCAAAAATCTTGATATGCTGGAGGAATATTTATGCAAATAAAATTCCAAGATGTCAGCTACGTGTATAATCGTAAATCCCCGTTTGAATATAAGGCTTTGGACCACATTGATTTTAGCGTTCCTGAAAATGAAATCGTGGCCTTGGTTGGAAGAACGGGTTCGGGCAAAAGCACTTTAGTCAGCCATATCAATGCTTTGCTTCGTCCGAGCAACGGCCAAGTTCAAATTGGCGATTTCATAAACGCCCCTAAAAATCGTATCAAAGGAAAAGCAATCAAAGAGCTTCGTAAACATGTCGGGCTTGTTTTTCAGTTCCCAGAGTATCAATTATTTGAAGAGACGGTCGAAAAAGACGTCGCTTTTGGCCCTAAAAACTTTGGGGCCTCTCTAGAAGAGGCGCTCAAACTCGCCCATGAAGCTTTGAATATGGTTGGTCTTGACGAAGCCTTTTATGGCCGTTCCCCATTCGAACTTTCCGGCGGCGAAAAAAGGAAAGTCGCAATCGCTGGCGTCATTGCCACTAAACCTGAGGTGTTGATTATCGATGAGCCAACCGCTGGCTTAGATCCTATCGCTTCAAAAGAGACCATGGATTTATTTAAAAAAATAAAAGATCAAGGCACTTCCCTTATTCTGGTCACCCACGATATGAATATCGTGAATGCTTATGCCGATACCGTGATTGTTTTAGAGCATGGAAAAGTTTCAAAGATGCTCTCTCCTAAAGAATTGTTCAAAACCTCATTAGATGAATATTCGCTGGAACTACCAAAACTATATCAGACAGTTAAGTCTTTGAAGGAAAAAGGGCTGAATCTAGATGAAAGCAAGATTGATGATTTGAATTCCTTAGTTAAGCAAATTAAGGAGGCGCGCCATGAATAGTCTTTCTTTGGGCCGTTATGTTCCTTATGATTCTTTCATCCATAAATTAGATGCGAGAAATAAAATCTATTGTCTTATCCTTTTGATGGTAGCGACTTTTTTAGGCCAAGCTAATTACGCAATGACTTTTTTGATGATTGGCGTGATGTTTGCGTTCTTGCTGATTTTATTGGCTCTGACAAGGACTAGTTTCTTAGCCCTTTTAAAAAGCCTTTCTGGCTTATGGTTCATGATGTTATTCCTTCTTATCATTTATATCCTTATCCCAAGTAGTACCCGCCAATACCCGGATTGGATTGCTTTTAGAATCGGAACCTTCCCTGTTTACTATGAATCCCTCTTGGAAGCGGCCAAGATTTTAATTAGGCTCATGCAGATGATTTGCCTAACTATGGTCTTCACTAGCTCCACGAAGCCCTTAGAAATGACTGATGCTTTTGAATGGTATCTTTTGCCTTTGGCTTTCATTGGCTTCCCTGCCCATGAAGTGGCGATGATTATTTCCATCGCTTTGAGGTTTATCCCGACGATTTTGGATGATACCAAACGCATCATGAGGGCTCAGGCCAGCCGAGGAGTTGATTTTGAGCATGGCGGATTGATTACTAAAATCAAAGCGATGGTTTCGCTTATCATCCCGTTATTTGTGTCGAGCTTTGTAAGAAGCGAAGAATTGGCTGATGCCATGGAATGCCGGGCTTATGATCCTAAGGCAAAACGCACCAAATACCGGAAGATGAAATTTACTTATCGGGATTTGATTGCTTTTGTTTTAGTGAGCGGAGTTGCTGCCATTTACATTTATTTAAGCGTTACTAAGACGGATTTATTTCTTCTCTTTTTCAACTTGGAGGTCAAATGAACAATTATTTTTGTATTCTTTCCTATCTAGGGGCCTCTTATTTCGGGTTCGAAAGGCAAAAGAACCACGCCTCAATCCAAGGCAAGGTCGAAGAATGCTTGAGCGCAATACTGAATGAGAATATCAAAATCGCGGCCTCAGGAAGGACTGACGCCAAAGTCAACGCCAAAGGGCAGACCTTCACTTTTAAATCCGAAGCGAAATTGCTGAAAGACAAAAAAAGATTTTTATATGCCATAAACCATGTTTTGCCTAGCGATATCAATATCATTTCCTTAGAAAAAGTCGACGATGATTTTCACGCTCGTTATAGTGCCTTAAAGAAAAGGTATTCTTATTCTTTTAAAATCGGGGAAAAAGACCCTTTTCTTTCTTGTAGCGTCGCAATGCTTGGGGATCGGGAATTTGATAAAAAAGCTTTTCATGAAACGTGTCTCCTTTTTCTAGGTGAGCATAATTTTCAGGATTTCACTTCAAAAAGCGAAGATTTGCGTGGATTTTTTAGAACTATCTATGAAATTAGTCCTCTAAAAGAGAATAGCGGGATATATAAAATTGAAATTGTTGGCGATGGTTTTATGACTTATCAAGTCCGAACGATGATTGGCGCCGCATTGAAAGTCGCATGGGGAAAGTGCAAAATCGAAGATGTCTCTGCTCGCTTGGATTCCAAAGAGCGAAAGATTTTAACCTATAAAGCGCCACCGGAAGGGCTTTGCCTTGAAGAAGTTTATTACAAATAAACGCGATTTTTTCTCTTTTCACTAACGGCTTTGCTTTACTAGTGATAAAATACACGCGCAAAAAGGAGTTTTGATTATGGGAAGACACTTTGAAGTTAGAGCCGCCGCAATGGCAGCCACCGCCAAAGCCAAAAGCGCGATTTACATGCGCGCAAGCAAGGAGATTTACGCCGCAGCGAAAAGCGGCATTCCTGATCCGGAGTCAAACCTCGCTTTGAGAAGCGCGATTGAAAAATACCGCAAGACCTGCCCAAGAGACGTCATTGACAGAGCTATCGAAAAAGCCAAAGGCGGAGACGCTGTTGCTTATATCCCTGGCCGTTATGAGTTCTTTGGTGCCGGCGGAAGCTTCGTCATCGTTGACACCTTATCCGACAATGTCAACCGTGCTCTTGTCAACGTTCGTACCATCGTTACCCGCAAAGGCGGAAAGATGGGCTCCGTTGAATATAACTTCCAAATGTTAGGGGTTATCGATTTCAAGGGTGATAACCGTGATGCCGTTGAAGAGAATTTGATTCTTGGCGACGTTGATGTCCTATCTGTCGATTTATCTGATGGCGAGATTGAAGTGAGAGTCAATCCAAGCGACTTCGAAAAAGCGAAGAAGGTTTTGAATGAGATGGGAATCGCTGAGTTTGATAACGCTCAAACGACTTTTGTTCCTAATGAGTACATCACTTTGTCTGACGAAGATTTGGCGAAATTCAAAAAGATGCTTGACGAACTCGATGAATGCGAAGACGTCCAAGCCGTTTATCATAACGTTGAAAACGCTTAATGAAACAGATGCCACCCGGTTGGGTGGTTTTCTTTTGTCATTAATTCTATATGAGAGTCAAATAAGCATCTATTGCCTCAAAACAATGCAGTTCCTTGCTATAGGCGATTAATTTTTCTTTATCAAAATCTCTCTTTTTGAACTTTTCAAATATTTCCTTCATGTTTATATGCAGCTCTTTTTTGTAACGATAGGCATCGATGAAGCTTCTTTCTAGATCATAGGTTTCCACCAAATGTCCGACTTTAGTAACCGCCAAACCGAGCCCAAGAAAATATTCTTTTTCGTTAACGTGAAAAGAAGTTGCGTCTTTGATACCATGCGTTAGATAACCTCTTGGAAGATTAACCATAATGGAATCCGATTCGATTAGTTCATGGAGCACCAAAGCGCTTATTTTGGAAAACACGGCTTTTTTATAGGTGAATTGCAAAATGTAATATGGATCAAGCGGATAACCTTTTTTAACATATAATCCGCGGGCGGCTTTGACGAACTGGCCTTCCTCTTCAGCGCTTACCAAATATTGCTGAACAATGCCATGTTCCTTGGCATCTTTGACGGTTATATAACCATTATTATTGTCGGCCAATACTAGGATTTCGAATGATTTTTTATCTTTCATACAACTATTATAAATAAATGATTGTCTAAATGTAAATGATTGTTATAAAAATGGTTTGACTATGACATCTTTTCTCTAGATAATTTTGCACAGCCCTCGAAGGGCAATTAGAAAAGAAGGAAATCAACTATGGAACGTCAAACTACAATGGCGAAACCTCTTGAGCTCAAGAAAGCTTGGTATGTTGTTGATGCAACCGACATCCCTCTCGGACGTCTTGCCAGCCAAGTCGCTATGATCTTAATGGGCAAAAATAAGCCAATCTACACCCCAAACCAAGACACCGGTGATTATGTCATCATTGTCAACGCCAGCAAGGTCAAATTGACTGGTGACGCCGAACACAAAAAGAACTATTACAATGTTTCTGGCTACAATGGCGGTCTCCGCACTCGTAGTAGCGGAACCATGCTTCGCGAATATCCAGAAGAATTAATCGAACGTGCCGTCTGGGGCATGCTTCCAAAAGGCCCTCTCGGACGCAAGATGTATAAGAAATTATTCGTCTATGCTGGTGCCGAACATGAACAAGAAGCTCAAAAGCCAGTTAAGCTTGAGCTCAAGAAATAAGGAGAATCAAGATGGCTAACGAAAAGAAATTCTACGGAACTGGCAGACGTAAGAGCGCCGTCGCTCGCGTTTATATCAAAGCCGGCAAAGGAACTATCATCGTCAATGGCAGAGACGTTAATGAATACATGCCATATGCGACCCTCGTTCAAAATCTCAAACAACCTCTTGCTTTAACTGCTAGCGAAGGCAAATACGATGTTGAATGCATGGTCAAAGGTGGCGGATTCACTGGACAAGCCGAAGCTATCCGCTTAGGCATTGCCCGTGCTCTTCTTGAAGCTGGCGAAGATCGCAAGACCTTAAAAGTCGCTGGTATGTTAACTCGTAACAGCCGCGCCAAAGAAAGAAAGAAGTACGGTCTCAAAGCCGCTCGTCGCGCTCCACAATTCTCCAAACGTTAATCGATATTGGTCGAATTATAGGTCACTCTTCGGAGTGGCCTTTTTTATCTTATGATTGAAATCCGAATAAGACGGACTTTATTTTGATAAATTCGAATCTTTTAATGTGACGCCTTTCTTTTTTTGATTGTTAGGTGAGAAAAAGTTCAAAAATCTTAATTTTTGCCTTGTTTCATAAGTTGCCTAGTAGTATATTATTAAAGCACTTTTGTGCGATGGGCCTTTAGCTCAGCTGGTTAGAGCGTGCGCTTGATAAG
>CAVAYV010000029.1:0-2977 GCA_963593015.1 bacterium
CTTATTTGCCTTCTTCCCCCATTAGAACATTCAAAATCAATTTTGACGCTTCCCCTTTGATTGGCAAAGTTTTTGTGGTGACTGGCACTGGAAAATACTTCAAAAACGTCTTAGATGAGCCAGAGAACACTTTAGGCATCGTTCGGATTGGCTCGGATGGCAGAAGCGCGGAATTGCTTTGGGGATTTGAAGATGGTGGCGCCCCGACAAGCGAATTTCCGACTCACTTAATGTCCCATATCGCTCGACTCAAAGTCGATCCTCTTCATCATGTCGTGATACATTGCCATGCCACGCACACCTTGGCTTTGACCTACGTGTTACCAACTGACGAAGACGAAATAACGAGAACCTTATGGAGAATGTCCACAGAATCAATCGTCGTTTTCCCAGAAGGAGTCGGCTATCTTCCTTGGATGCTATGCGGGGGGAACGAAATCGGTGAGGCCACCGCCAAAAAAGCCAAGGACTACCGCGTTGTTCTTTGGGGAGCGCACGGGGTATTCGGAATGGGGAAGGATATCGATGAGACTTTCGGGTTACTAGAAACCGTGGAAAAATCCTCCCAAATTTATTTTTTGACTTTGGGCCATGTCAAACAATCAATCACAAATGAACAATTGAAGACCCTGGCAAACGCCTTCAAGGTCAATTACAAAAAGATTATTTAGCTTAATAAGACGATGATTCCTTTGATCGACTTTTGTCTTGTTACGTTTCGGTCACGAAAATAGGTTATACTATAAAAAAGGAGAAGAGACTATGAAAACTTTAGAAGAGCTTTATAAGGAAGTCATTAGCAATGCTAGCCTTAAGAAAGAATTCGTTTCTTTAAAAGAAGAAAAAGAAGTCGAAAACTTTTTGAAGAGGAATGGTTGCGAGGCAAGCGCGAAAGAAGCCAAAGAATTCTTGAATGACGAACGTCACTTAGAAGACGATGAGCTAGACCATGTCGCTGGCGGAACTTGCTATTATCGAGACAAAAGACCAATTGTCACCATTTGCAATTGCTGCGAATATTATACCCCTGATCCTGGCAAGGAAAACGATTCACATTATTGCATCAATTGCCAATATTACTGCGAGACCGGATTCTGGGATGTCTGCAATAATCCAAAAAGACTCGGAAAATAAATCTTTTACGCCTCTCTGGCTTAATGCGCTAGGAGGCTTTTTCTAATAGTTTTAAAAATGTTTCAAGAATATCGAAAATAAAAATTTTCTAGTCTAGGTAAAAATATCGCTTTTAGGATACGGATTAGTCACATTTGTAATCTAAAATACGTTTGTTTTACTAATTAAGAAAGGAAAATAAGCTTATGAAAAAATTAAACGAACTCAATAAAGAAGAACTCGAAAATGAGCTTTCCGCGATCAAAAATGATATCGATGCCGCAGAATTTTTGAAAAAGCATGACATTGACGCCACCATTTCTGACTTGAAGGCTTTCAAGGACGATGGCGAAATCGCTGATGATGACCTTGATAAGCTCGCCGGCGGAACAAGCGATGCCTATAATGATGATAGTGACGAAACTGACCCGCTTGGAGTTCGTCCAGGGGCCAAAAAAACTAAAGTAAGAATCGTTTAAGCAAAAGGATCTACATTCTAATTTTTTATCAAAGAGAAAAAAGTATGAAAACATTGAATGAATTCTATAAAGAAATGGCCGCTAACGAAGGGCTCAAAAAGGAATATGAGGCCATAAAAACCGATGAGGAAGTGGCGAAATTCCTCAAAGCCCACGACATTGATGCCACAGTTTCCGATTTAAAGGCTTTAATCGCCAAAGGCGAGATGCGTGATGATGATCTTGCTAAGATCGCCGGCGGGATGACCGAGACCAATGGCGATGATAGTACCGAGACTCACCCTCGCGACGTCTATCCTGGACCTCGTGGTCCTAAAATAGAGATATGCTAAAGATGACTATGGCCATACCATCGTCACTTTAGGCAATTCCTGCGATTATTGGAGACTGATGGCAAAGTTTGCGCAGACTATCCTAAAATATGTCTTCATCACTGCTATTGCGCAAGCCATCTTATAAAAATTCATTAGCCTACGTTTGCTATAAAGACGAAAGACTTTGAAATTGGTTATTTTGAATCCAGAAGCTTGTCTTGATTAGGCAGGCTTTTTTCTTTTTATAAATTCTTTCCTGTTACGGATTGGTTACAAAAAAATGGTAGAATCTCCTTAAATAGGAGGAGAGAAACTTATGAAAACATTAGAAGAATTCTACAAAGAAGTGGTTTCAAATGCTGAATTAAAGAAAGAATACATCTCGATCAAAGACGATGAATCGATGAATGATTTCTTAGCTAAGCACGGCTGTGATGCCTCTAGCGAAGACTTAAAAGAATTCATGAACAAGGGGTCTTCCGAATTAAACGATGACGAATTAGATGATGTGGCAGGCGGCACTTGCTACGATGATTATGGTCGACCAATCGTAACGGTTGGCAATACCTGCGATTATTGGACGGCTGATGATAAAAAAGAGCATACTTTCTATGGTTGCGCCAATTGCGAATATATTGGGTCTCATAGAACTAGTATCTGGGCCTTTGTCTGCAACCACCCAAAAAGAAAATATAACTGATTTATAGGAACATTAATTTATAGGAATTTAAAGAGCCTTTTTAGATTGTACGCTTTGCATGGGCGATAATATTTAGATGCGATGATTCGCTTTTACCTATCCATATGTGCCAAAAGATGTGATCGCATATGGTTTTGGTGAATTTTGCACTTGCAAAAAAACACTACCCCCTATCCTTCTTAAGGAGATTTTTGAAACAAGGAGACTACATTTATGGAAGAGAACGAAAAGAAAGAAAAGGAAGAAAACGATTCCAAAGCCCCAAAAGGGGCCGCGGGGAAGTCCGCCGAAAGCGCAAGCGAGCAGCCTGAGGGGAAAGAGGGCAGGCTTGATGCCATAAAAGGCAAGGCCAAGGCCATTAAGGAGAAAAC
>CAVAYV010000030.1:0-4911 GCA_963593015.1 bacterium
AGTGCGAACAATTCCCTTAAAGAGATACCCGCTTGGAATGTTCAAAAAGCCTCTTTTAACTGGGGTGCGTTCCTATATCTCAATGCTCTTGAATACTTCCACTGCGTTCATATCGCACACTCGTTATGGCTTGAGAACACTGGAATTAAGACAAGGGAAGCGTTGCTAGAAGTTATAAATAATCTGGATGAAGTCACCACCACGCAAACGCTCACGCTAGGTTCGAGCAAGTTGGCATTGTTGACAGATGATGACAAGCAAATCGCCACTGACAAAGGATGGACATTGGCTTAGAAAGGAGATTTATGAACACATTCAATTCACACACCGGTTATATCAAAAGAAAAGCCGACAACACGATTTACGAGACTTCCACGATTTATTTAGGCAAGTTTGACAAAGCCGAGAATTACACGGAAGCCACGAAAGAAGAATACGAAGCCTATTTAAAGGAGATGGAATATGAAGTCCACGATAGCGAAGAAGTACACGAATGACACCTTGACCGAAGTCTATCGTTGCTCGCTTATCGAACCTAGCGAGTTGGAATATTGGGAGAACTTGGCGAAAACCAACTCCCAAGCCTTGCTAGAAGCCGAGAAAGCCGAGATTGAAGCCAAGGAAAAGGAAGAAGCCGAGAAGCGTGAGAAAGCCTACCTAGAAGCCTATTACGCAACTTGGCGGATTGTGCTCGCCTGTGACAGCTTGTTGAACGATTGGCAATTAGGCGATGAGACCATTGATGAAACGATTGTCTCAAAGTGCAAAGCCGAAGCCCTTAAAGGCGAAAGCGTTGAGAAACTATTAGCGAACTACGATAAAGTTAAAACCTACTTCGTGAAAATCTTTGGGGAGGTCTCAAAATGAACACTACAACCAACCAAACTTGGGTCGACAACCTAGAGAAATTCTTGGAGGGCTATGGTTTGCCAACCGCCATAGCCACCATCATCGCCATTGTTGTGATAATCGGCATACCTACTTTGGTGCAAATCATCCGCCTTATGTCGAGTGCCAAAGACAACACGGCTTATAGGGGCATTATGCTTACCCGTATAGCAAGTTCCACCACCTACTCTAAATCGGTCGCCGTAAAAGCGGAAGAGATAGCAAAAACGGTTAAAGAACTTTGCGATAGCCTAGCCAACTGCAAACGCTTGAGTGATGTGCAAAATGTCGCAAAAGAGTATTCCGCCACCATCGCAACCGAGATAACCGAGATAACCTCTTTGGTTGACACAGGTTCGACAATGCAAGAAGAGTATGGCTCAGTGCCTACGAAGAGAGCGTTAAAGGAGATTGAGAAGGCTAAGAAGAAAGCTGAAAAGGAGAGCGAATAATGCAGTGGTGGCTATTAGGGGTGGTATGTGCCATCATCTTGATGATTGCCATCATATCCGCTTTTCTCAAGGGTTTCTGGTCTTCCTTGCTCCACGAGTTCACAAGCGGTGTGAAAAAGCATTGGCTTAGGCTTATAGGGATATTCATATCCTATATCTGCCCATTCATCTTCTTCGCTTGTGCCTATTGCACGAAAACGATGTCCACGACCGAAGGTAGCACGATATCCAAAATCTCGATACCATTCTTCGTGTGGCTTGTCGGCATTCCAGCTTTGCTCATCTATTGGGTGAGATTGAAGAATGCGATGAACGACAAATTGCTCTCGATGAAAACGGTCAACGAAGTGCAAGAAGGTGCCCACTATGCGTTATTGGTCACCTTTGAGACAATCAAGCAAGCGATGGTTGTGTTCACCATAGCGATGGTATATTGCATAGTCTCGTTCTTGGAAAGCATATTCAAGCAAGCGAGCACAGGCGTTCTCGTGTTCCTTGTGTGTGCGTGCTTGGGTGCCGTGTTTGAGATACTAGACAGCACTTTCGCCTATTCAAAGCCGAAAGAAGTTGAATATAGGGCGAAAAGGGTAGATAATAATAAAGGTCTTGATCAGCAGTGAGCCTTAGCCAAATTCCTTTCATAGGCAAGCCCACGAAATCAATCGAAAGCCCCGAAATCTTCATAGGGGCTTTTTTTGTGCTATAATAAGAGAAAGGAGTAACACATGATCAAGAAAAGATTGCAAAAGTGGTGGAAATACCAAAACAAGAAACTTCCTGAAAACGAAGCTGGGAAGATTTACCAAGGATGGTGCGACAAGAAATGGACTTACGATACCCAAGTGGTGTCGCAAGGGTGGCTTGAATGCTTGGATGACTGCGATGGCGAACTTGTTTTCAAAAAGAATGTGGTCGACCCATTGAGTTATTGCATCGGAAAGAGTGGAAAGGAATATATGTTCCCCAACGCTTGGATTGTAACAAAGGGCTTATTTTAGCCCTTTTTTCTTTCTCTCGGTAAATTAAGCGTTTTAGGCAACAAAAGCCCTAGAAAGCCTTGCTAAGCGTTTTTAGGGGCATTAATAGAAAAAACCGACTGGTTCAAGGTCGGCTTTTCCTAGCAATTATCAACTTGGAGTAAACCTAGGTGGGAACAACACCGCCTAGGAACTAAATTATAAAAAAGCCCCCTTGAAATGTCAATAGGAGCAAAGGGGCTTTTCTGAAAGAAGTAATGCCAAACAGCACGATGAGATTATAACAAAAAAGCCCCATATTGCAACTAGGGACTTTTTTGCGATTTTGCAAAATCAGAAAAAGGAATCGAAATGCCCAAGGGGAACAGATAAACCCTTAGGAACTAAATTATAAATGAAAAAGCCCCTTTTCTCAAGGGACTTCTCCATAGAAAGGCTCTTTTACGGCTAGCCTAGGGGGTAAACTAGGCTTATTAATTGTAGCAAAAGAAAAAGGGCTTTGCAACCTAAGCCCTTAATCTTCCATAAAACCCATCTCGTTGCTAAAGGTTACGGGACTCTAGCAAGATGATTTTATCACATGATCTCGCTTATGGATATCTTTTCTTCCTTGATTTTGGCGGAAGCCTCTTCCTTTGTCGGCTTTGGCTCTTCGACAATCTCAGGTTGTGGCTTGTTTCGCTCTTCGGCTTCCCTTTCCAATCTTTCCTTGACCTTTCTCGCTTCTTCTTCTCTTGCTTTCAAGAAGATTGTCTCGGCGGTCTCGGTCTCGGTGTCTGGCTTGAAATTGCCATCGACCATAACGCAATTGTAGTAATTCTCAAGGACTTCGATTTTGTCTCTTAATAGCAACGCAATGCCATCATAGTAGTTGTCGCTTATGCCTATACCCCTTAGGAAACCGCTGAACAAAGCCAACAAACGGCTTAAGAGATTGAAATAGGTAGAAGTGCCACCGCCGTAATATTCATCGACCACGGCACCGCCTACGAGAATGCTCCATAATGTCATCAAGAGAACGCTTCCGATGATGCTCGCCACGGCTTTCTTATTGTTCTTCTTGGCGATGGTCTTGCCCTTGGCGAACCTTGGGGAGGTGTCATCGGCATCGTATGAAGAACCGACTAGATAATATTCAGCTGAGCAAAAGTCCATTTTTTCTTTGCGTGTCAATATCTCAATGGTCGCTTCCCCCACCTCTTGCGAGATATGCGAGATATAGAACTTGTGGTTGTCGTGATGGTCAACGAGAATGGCATCGTTCGGTGCTACTTCCATCGCTCGCTTTATGTCATCTTCGTAAGCGTAATTTGCTATATCCTGAGCGGTTGCGTTCAGGACTTCGCCTGCGTAAGTTCCGCCATTGGCACTCCGCCAACCTATCTCTTGGAGTGCATCGGCTTTCATAGCGTTGATTTGCTTTGCTTTCTCCCACAGGTAGTATTGACCGAAGTATTGGTCTTTGGGTCTTATTTTCTCTCTTGATACTTTATAATCCCCACGAGCCAAAGAGAGTTCGCTCTCTTCATCGTTTAGGATATTTTGCTGTTCCATAGTCCATCCGCAGAACAAGGCGACAAGGAATAGCCCCACGATGAGAGACATATTCCATACAAGTTGCCCCCAATTTATGCGAGAGGGGTTCCAGCTTACGCCCCATAGGGAGTAGATGACCGTTACAGCTATCGAGATAAGGAAGAGAACGGTCGACATAAAGGTTTTGTTGAACGCTCCCTTCAAGAGTTTCTTCTTTGCTTTCTTCGCTTGCTTAATCGTGTTCGCCATATATCACCGCCTCCAAAAGCCTCTCGGTGTATCTTTCATTGTAGAGCCAATCGACATACTTTTCCAACAAAGGAGTTGCATCATTCAATACGCAACGGGCTTCGTAATCCCTATGCCCTTCGGTGTCCAGCTCATAGCTGATATCGGCACACCTATCGAAGTCATCAAGCACCTGCCTGCACTCCATAAACTTCCTATGCTCTTCTTTCAAGGCGATTTTGAGTTGCTTGTTCTCTTGTGCCACTCCGTTCAATTCCCCTAACTTGTCCATCAAGGTCTCGTTCTCGGCGAGAAGGGCAAGGATTTTTTGCTTCGCTTCCTTAAGTTCTTTCGTTTCTTTATTCATAATCTTCCGCTCCTAATAATTTGTAGATATGCTCTTGCTCTATCGAAGTCGCCAACTTGGCTATCTTCTCTTTGATGTCTTTGCTGTGCATCTCTTTCTCGATGGGGATGAGAATGTGGCGACCTTTGATGCCGTGCTTTTCCAAGCAAACGACAATGAACAATTTTGTGTCGCCGTTTGGCTTTTTTCGGTGATAGAGTGCGTGGGCATCGAAACCGCAACCGCCTACAAGACAATCCAAGCAATCTTGAACAAAAGCATAGGCGATGTCCCACATACGATACTCTATCTCGTTTTCGGTATCCTTTTCCCTATCTTCTTGGCAAAATTCCTTGGCTAGGTTCACGCTTTCCCGGTATTTGTCCATCCTAAGTCTTTTATCATCTAGCCTTTTTTGCTCCTTGAAGGCTTTTTGCGTTAATTCATCTTCGAAATAAATATCTGACATAATGTTCCTTTCTAT
>CAVAYV010000031.1:0-5520 GCA_963593015.1 bacterium
CACAATGGTGAAGCCCTCTGATTATAATCTCCCTGATTTAGGCTACAAAAGAGGCGATGAACTCCTCTATCCTTTGTCTTTCAAAACCGAAGAGGGCAACAAAACCCACACGTTTTTCGCCTCATATTCCCTTTGCGACGTCAATAACCATTTGAATAACTGCTCTTATATCGATGTGGCAATGGATGTTTTGCCAATCGATTATTTGAAGAGTCATAGCGTCAAAGCATTGAACATCCAATACAAAAAAGAGATCCCTTTAGGAACCTTATCCTCCTTTAGTTATTCTTTAAATCAAGACTATTATATGGTTAATTCCGACAATTTTAGCTTAGGAATAGAATTTGAAGGCAAAGATTCGCTAATTCAAAAATAAAAGACCGCGATCGCGGTCTTTGCTTTTCGATTAATTGGCGGAGGCGAAGAGATTTGAACTCTTGCTGGAAGAAACTCCCACTAACAGATTAGCAATCTGCCCCCTTCGGCCTCTTGGGTACGCCTCCGTGCCGGATAATGTTACCACAATTAGAAATAAAAACACTAGAAACTTTCAAAATATTTCTTATTTTTCGATTTCGCGTTTATCTCTTTTCATAAAAGAATATAATCAAGCCATGGAAAAAGAAAAGAACAGCCAAAATCTAGCCAAACAAAACGCCATCGCCTTTTTTGTGAGTTCGGGGCTATTTTTCCTTTATTGGTTATCTTTCGCTCTTTTTGGTCTTTATGAGAGACCAGAGAACATTGGGCTATATTTTTTGTTTATAGCGATTGAGTTACTTTGTCAAAGCGCCATTTTAGTGGTATCGATACTTTCTTTAAGGAAAAAGAATAGAGAAAAGTATGAGCTCTTTTTCACGATCAACTGGGTTCTTTTGGCTTTAGCGACTTTTCCTTTGCCCTTCGCTTTCTTGTTTTCCGCTTCCGTTGGGAATGCCCCTTTTCATAATGAGATTGCTTCTTTCGCCACCCCAACGACGATTTTGACCCTTCTTTCTTTGTTTTTTGCCGCCTCAGCTTACGAGAAATTCAAAGAAGAGGATTATAAATGGCATAAGACCTTCGCCGAGCTAATGGTTGGCACTCTTTTTGCCGCTGCAATATATACCTTTGGCTGCATGATTTATAAAATCTCCGTTGGCACGAATCCTAAAGGTGTCTTGACCAATGTCTATTTCTATCTCGTCTTAGCCCTCATTTATATCGCTTTATGCGTCTACGCCTCAATAAGGATCAACAAGGAATCGAAGCTGCCTTATAAAGAAATAATGAGAAAAGAGCCTGATAAGGATAAATCATTGTTTGGGATCGCTAACGGTTTCTATTTTGCCTATGGCTTGATCAATCTCATCGTCGATTGCTATAGCCTAGCTAGCGCTTTCAAAAACAACAATGTCACATTATCTGTCCGCTATGGCTATATCGATTCGACGTTATTGCTTGGCGATTCGATTTTTCTATTCATGACCCATTTAGGGATGACCTTATACGCTTTCTTATTGATCCACGACAAAGATAAAAGCAACAAAAGAGATCCTTTGTATTCTTTGAATGTTTTGTGCGCGCTTTTTGCTTTGTCCTACCTTGTCACTTCTTCTGTCGGTTCCTATGGTTTGATCAAAAAATATGCGAATACGGATCATGACGCCACTTCTTATATCATTTCCAATCTGATGATCTTTTGCTTTGCCATAATCGCTTTCGCCTGCGCTTTGGCGGGTTTGTTCAAATCCAAAAAACACCGTGTCGATTCCGCTTTATTCTTGGCCATTGCCTCATTTATGATGGTAGGAATAGTCTTTGGGCTTATATATGGCGAAATCTCTGTCCTATTGAAAAACATCAATTCCTTAAGCGTTTCCATCCCTTCGATTTTGCAAGCCCTTCCCGATATCGCCTTAGTGAGCGTGAATCTAGTGGCTTTCAGCAAAGAATACCCTTCTAAGGAAAATTAAAAAGGCAGCGAAACGCTGCCTTTCCTTTTTCTAATAGGCTCTTGCAAAGTAACAAATAACCTTCGCTTCTTTGCCGCAGACTGGGCATTTTATTCCCGAACCAGCAATTTCTTTATAGATGCAGCGAGTGGTGCCGCCAAGCGTCAATTCCTTGATCTTGTCTTCGCACTCTTCCTCTCCGCAGAAAGCCATTTTGACATATCCTCCTAAGTCGAGCTTCTCTTTCAGTTCTTCGACGCTAGAAGCTTCGTAGATATGGGATTCCAAGAAAGCTTTGGCTTTGTTATACATGGTTTCGTGGATCTCTTTTAAAATACCAGGTATCTCTTTTTCGATATCCTCGATCTTCTTTGTTTCTTTCCTTCCATCGACGCGACGAGCTAAGAGGGCTTCGCCATTAGCAAGATCGCGAGGTCCGACTTCAATGCGTAAAGGGATCCCTTTCATCTCATATTCGCTGAACTTCCAGCCTGGGGTCTTTTTCTCATCATCGTCAAGTTTGACGCGGATCCCTTCTTCTTTTAGTTTCGCTTCAATGCCTTTGCAAGCTTCCAAAACCCCTTCGCTTTGTTGGCGGATTGGGATGATGACCACTTGGATTGGGGCGACATACGGTGGCAAAACCAAGCCATTGTCATCGCCATGCACCATGATTGTGGCGCCGATCAAACGGGTGGAAACGCCCCAAGAGGTTTGATGAGGAGGCTCTAATTTGTTGTTCCTTCCCATGAAATTGATGCCATAGGCTTTCGCAAAGCCAGTACCTAGATAATGCGAGGTGCCACTTTGCAAGGCTTTCCCATCATGCATCAAAGCTTCGATGGTGTAAGTTGCGACTGCCCCAGCGAATTTCTCGTGCTCCGTCTTTTTGCCTTTGACAAAAGGAATGGCCAAAAGCTCTTTTCCGACGTCATCATAGATCTCTAGCATCTTCTGGACGTTATCTCTTGCTTCTTCCTCAGTCTCAAAAAGGCAATGCCCTTCTTGCCATAAGAATTCCGATCCTCTTAAGAAAGGACGGGTGGTCTTCTCCCATCTGACAACGGAGCACCACTGATTATAAAGCTTAGGCAAATCGCGATAGCTTGAGACGATGTCTTTGTATAATTCGCTGAAAAGAATCTCGCTTGTCGGACGGATCACGAGCGGATCATCGAGTTTTTTTCCACCGCCATAAGTGGCGACCAATGTCTCAGGGGCAAAGCCTTCGACGTGCTCTTTTTCCTTGGCGAATAAGCTCATTGGGATCACCAAAGGCAAATAAACGTTGCTTGAGCCAACCTCTTTGAAGCGTTTGTTCATATAGCTTTGGATCTCTTCCCAAATGGCGTAGCTATAAGGAAGATAGTTGATAAATCCTTTGACGGAAGAATAAGACATCAATTCGGCTTTTTTGCAGATATCGGTATACCATTGCGCGAAATCGCTGTCTCTGGAGGTAATAGCCTCATTTTTGATTTGATTGCCCATTTTTAATTTCCTTTCTTTAAGGCTCAACCATTTCTTTCAAACGGTCGACATTTTTTGTATTAAGTGGTTTGAACATCGTTTCATATGGCGCGAAGGAATCGGAGGAAATATATTCCACTTTGCTTCCGACGACTAGCTCAATCGCGTTCCAGTTCATGAGATTAGTGCCGATTATCGGCTTTTTGAATCGCATGAGCTTTTCGACCAAAGCGTGCAACTCCGATCTGATCGCCGTATCCATATTTGCGTCTTCCCCAGAAGAGAAATCGACTAGGAAGGCATCGGCGAGAGAATAAACGCTTTTATCGAGCGCCAAATTTTTCCCAGAAAGATAAATGGCGAATTTATAGCCACTCTTCTTGATTCCGGAAACGAATTTCGCCAAGGACTCCGGCTCTTCGGAATCATAATTCACGGCGATGTCATTTTCTTTGAAGACAAAGACAAGATTGGCTTCTTTGGCGGAAGGATAATGAGAGAAGAAAGAGCTAATCAAGGTTCTTTCATCCATTCGGACCGGATAAAACAATTTATGGGTCTTATCCATTCTCTCATTGACGAAGGTCGGAATCACTTTCTTGGCCATTGAGGCGAATAAGCTCTTTTCGTCTTTGGCTCTGATTGCATAATTCTTAAGCTCGTCGAGGCTCCCAAAGGAAGTGCCTGTTGGGATGGCTCTGGCAAGATATCCATATATTTTCTTTTTGCTTACAGCGTAAATCGGACGGTAGGAGAAGGATAGTTTTTTCTCATAGATGATTCTATCGACCTCATTACGGTAATGGAGCTCATCGGCCAAGGAGATATCCGAATCATCTTTGGAATAGAAATGGATAGTCTCTTTTTGCTTTTTTAGTGCTTCATAGCTGCTGATTCTAGCGGCATCGAGCAAGGCGTCGCTCCCCTCGTTGATGTCTTTGTTATTCACGATACCAACGTAGAGCCTATATTTCGCATAAGCCTTTTTGGAACCGCCGTTTAAGGCTTTTTCCACCCCTTCTTTCACTCTTAAGGCGAAGTATATAGCATTAGAGATATCGACGATGTCAAAATTGGCCACCACTATCTCCATTGCCGAAAGCCTGATGACTTTTTCGCTCTTGGAGGCATATGGCACGATGAGGTTCTTGAATTTATTGGCAAGCTCCGCCGTCAATTCGGCGTCTTTGATACGAGGGTCGAAATTCGAGAAGCCGTTATTGGCTTTCGCTAGGCTGAAACAATATGTGACCCCGGCTTTATTGCCATAAGTCCTTAGATATTCCGCGAAATCGGTTTCCGTTGAGAAACTACGATTGCTAGAATGGGTAGGCTTATTGAAACGCAATAAATAGCTCTTTAGATGCAATATCCCTTTCGATACATCAAGGGAATCGACTTGCAAGAAAGAAGGAACGGTCCTTCTTTCCTTATGAAAGTAAACTAAAGTCTCATAATAAATTGGGGCTTGCTTTCCTTCAAGTAAGGCATCTATCCATTCTTTGAGACGGTTTTGCTCATTCAAAGGGAAAGAGGCATAAAAGCTATCAAGGGAGGTTACTTTGACCTTATTCATCGAAGAAAGATTGAAAAAGCGTACCTGATTGTTTGGCTTATTGATATAAAAAAGGCGGACGGAGGCGGATTCATTGACGATGATCTGCTTAAAATCCCGTTGCTTGTTTCTTTCAGCTAAAAAGGAGACGCATATAGTAACCAGCAACAAAAGCAAGATAAGCCCGATAACGCAAAAGACTATCTCCTCGTTTCTTCCAAATGTCGTATTGTCAGATGCTCTTACGTTCATAAATACATCGTTTCTTCTATAATCGAATAGATATTCTAGCACTTTTTATCGCTGAAAAAACTAAATATGCGTGCGCACGCGTGTTTTAAGCATATTTTTTCATTGTTAAAATCACTCTTAAGCGTTAAGATTACTCCGGTTTGGAGAAGTACCCAAGAGGCCGAAGGGGTTAGTTTCGAAAACTAATAGTGGGTGTAAGCCCAGCAGGGGTTCGACTCCCCTCTTCTCCGCCAGTTTGATACGTTACGGACACTATACTTTCATCAGCATGGGTTCGTCGCTATAGGCTACTTACCAAAACATGATAAG
>CAVAYV010000032.1:0-3250 GCA_963593015.1 bacterium
GACACGGCTAGGGCGTATTATTATCTGAAAGCGAATTGAGACGCTTTCTTGGAAAGGCCTGAGGCCGAAATCCTGGAAGACGAAGATTTCGCTTACATCGGATATTACGACCCCATAAAGAAAGCGGCCTACAAAGCAACGAAGAAGAAATTCAACGGCGACAAAGAGATCTTATTGCTGACCGACCTGGCAAACGCGAAAAACAAAGTGACGTTGCTCAAACAAAATTTCGAATTGGTGATGGTCAGGACCGCAGCCTACCACGATGAAAGCGAAAGGCAAGGCATGTATATCGTGGCATCCAGCGATCGCCATTTGGATTACTTCGATTCTGAATACCCAGACTGGGTGCTTGCGAGTTTCGGCATAACGTTCAAATCGGAATCGAGATGGGATTCTGAAGTAAGGGTCGAAGTCAAAGACGTCGAATCGAACGATAGATTATCGAAATTCTTCGACAAAGTCGTCGACTACAGATACTCTTGAGAGGACAGAAGCGTGTAAAGACTTTCTTCGGAAAGTCTTTTTTTGCTTTAATCGTATAATAATCTATGAAAGAAAAACGCGACGAAACGTCCTTTGCGGACGAAAGACTGCTAGAATCGGCTAAAGACACTTTGAGCAAAGCGCTGAATGGAGAAAGCACTGAATTCGAATTTCTCGAATGCTGCGACGACCTCCGCCAAGCGAAAGCGATAAAAAGGGCGTCTGGCTTCTTGGCTAGATATTACAGGAAAGCGGCGAGAATCTATCTAGAGGCTTATGCCGAAGGCATTGACGAAAACGTCTTGGCCGTCAAAAGCTTGCATATTTGCAAAAAGCTGCTGATTTGCGCCGATTTCTACGCGAATGAGGCGAAAGTATATAAAGACATGATAGAAGAATACAGATGCTACCTGGCATCCGGCCATTTATGGAAGACTCTGCTATTCGATTTCCACCGCCCGGAAGAAGATCTTACCGACTGGCGCGAACTGCCGTTCGGCTGGTAAAAACCAGCTAATGAATCAATAGGCTAAATTAAGCGACGAAGACAGAAAATCGCAAGAGGCCGAACAAGCCTCTTTTTTCCACAAAGCTAAAATAATAGAGCAGCGAAAATCGAAAGGAACAAGCATATGGACGACAGCCAATTCTCTTTTTCATCCAGAAAAAACAAGCCAATAGCCAGCATGAGCGATTATCTGGCGCCAGACATAGAAGAGGCCTATGAGGATTGCGAGAGATACGAGAGTCGCTCGGAGATTCTGGAAGAGAGTCTTTACTAATACTCAAACAGCAGAAGGAGAGAGCTATGAAAGATAAGATCGTTTTATATACCGTAAATTGCCCAAAATGCAAAGTTTTGGAGCTGAAGCTGGGGCAAAAGAACATAGATTTCGAGATCGTGGACAACCAAGACGTGGTCGTCGATATCGGAAGGCAGCATGGTATAACCTCAGCCCCGATCTTGATGGTCAATTCCGATTACTTGGATTTTTCGCGAGCCATCAAATACGTTAATGGGAGATAACGACATATGCAATTAGACGTAAGATTGAACGCCGATTTCGAGAGATTCTTCAGCAAGCTCCAGGAAGAATACGGCGAGGATTTCGTAGAGCTAAACGGCTTGGATCAAGCCCACCTCAGCCCTACTAATTTCCTCGATCTTTTCATAAAGCAATCAACCGTCGCCGACGCATCGGTGGACGGCAGCTCGAATGTGCATCAGAAAGACATCGTCACTCTGAGATCGGAGAAGAGCAAACCGCAGGAAAAGCTCATCGCCTATTTCAAGATATTCATCGAGATGAAGCAGAAATACGGCCTAAAGCACGCCAAGAAGTGATTCGAGCTGGAATGGAACAAGGCTTTGTATATGCATGACGCCAACACTTCAACGCTCATCAGCTATTGCTTCGCCTACGACTTGACGAAGATGGTGGAAGAAGGCTTATACTGGCTTCCCGAGCACGTCAAGCCGGAGCCGGCGAAGCACTTAGAGACATTCGTCGATTTCGTGAAGGAATTCATCAGCTTCACCTCCAATAGGACTTCCGGGGCGGTCGGCTTGCCGAATCTCATACCTTATATGTATTGGTATTGGAAAAAAGATTGCGAAGGCGGGATACACGGGATGACGGTCGCAGATCCTGAGAGATTCGCCAAATCCCAGATCCAGAGGCTGATCTTCGCCATGAATCAGCCGTATTGCAGAGACGGCATACAATCGGCCTTCATCAACACTTCGATCTTCGACGGCGAGTATTTCGACGCTCTGTTCGGCGGCATGGTCTTCCCAGACGGCGCTCTGGCCATCGACGAGAAAGACGGCATCATGAGATTCCAGAAGTGGTTCTTGGAAGAGATGTCCGCCATAAAAGACGGCGGCAAGATGTTCACTTTCCCGGTCAATACCATATCATTGCTGTACAAAGACGGCAGATTCGTCGATGAGGAATTCGCCAGATGGGCGAGCAAGCACAACATGAAGTGGAACGACTCCAATATCTTCTGCGACAGCTCAGTCAACTCCCTCAGCAATTGCTGCAGGCTGAAATCGAACATCGAGGATCTCGGCTATTTCAATTCCATCGGCGGGACCGCTTTGAAAGTCGGAAGCGTGAAAGTCTCGACTTTGAACCTCGCCAGAGTGGCATATGAGTCGAAAGGCAAGGAAGACAGATATCTCGATCTGCTGAAGGACAGAATGCTTTACAACCTAGAAGCCCTCGACGTCGTCAGGGACATCATGAAGAAGAACGTGGCCAAAGGCCTCTTGCCCAACTTCAACGAAGGCATGCTCGACTTCGGGCACTTATACAACACGGTCGGCGTCAACGGCATCTACGAGACGATGAAGACGTTCGGCTACGTCGAGACTGACGCTTTCGGAAACGTCAGGTACAAGCCTGAGGCATTCGCCTTCGGGGAGAAGATACTGAAATCGATCCAAGACGCCAACAGGGAATTCATGAAGGGCAAAGACTATAAAGTCAACGTTGAGCAGATACCAGGCGAGCAAGCCGCGGCCAAATTCAAGAAAGCCGACGAATTGCTTTACCCAGGCAAAGTCGTCAGAGACCTGCCACTATACGGCAACCAATGGATTCCGCTCGGCATCAAGGCGACGCTGAAGGACAGGATCGAGATCTGCTCGAAGTTCGACGGCTACTGCAGCGGCGGGTCGATAATGCACATCAACGTCGACGGCCCATTCGCCACCGAGAAGCAAGCTTGGGACATGCTCAACTACGTAGCCGGCAAG
>CAVAYV010000033.1:0-24184 GCA_963593015.1 bacterium
CTTTGGAAGCGTATAAATCCCCATAAGCGCGGCTAGGGTCTTCGCCCTTGACTTTAAAGCTATAGACGCCATATCCTACCCCAAAAACAACCTCATGGGATAAGCAAATAGGTTCGCTTATTTTTCGATCCAACGTGCCAGCTAGCAAAGAAAAAGCGCGATGCCCACATTCTTTGGCCTTCGTGATCAAAAGATGGTCCATTCTAAGCAAATTGCCAAAATTCCCATTTTTTAAGTCGATATTGAGGAGATTTTCGTATTTTTTCCCTTCGTCTCTATAACCATAAGGGCTATCATCGCTAAGGCAATGCGACATATCGCCACTAGCGATAAAAACAACCTTCTGATTAAGATTTTTCGCCGCCATGGCGATATATTGGCCCATTTTATAATGGTCATAAAAAGAGAGACCGCTTAAACCGAGCCGGACCAATTTGAAAGAAGAATATTTTTGACGGATGAAATAAAGAGGAACCATCGTGCCATGGTCAAGTTTTGGATCCTCACTCCCCTCGTATCCAGCAGGAAACTTCTTGGAAATGGCAATGCGAGTGATTTCATCTCTTAATTCATCATCGTAATGAAAACGAAATTTAACCTGAGGGGCGCCATATTCTTTGAAAGATCCAGTAACCGTTTCCCCATCGGCGATCTGAAAGAAATCGCTATAGCTTTCAGCGTGAGGAGAGGCAATGACGATGGTATCAGGAGCTAAGGAGGCTATTTCATCGGCTATTGCTTCGTAAGCCTTGATTGTTTTTTCGAAATATCTTTCTTGACCCTTCGATAGCTCTTTGACTACCGATAAGGTGTGGGGGACGATGTAACTAGCAATTAAACCCATGAATAGATTTTTAAATGTTTGTTTTTAAAAAGCAAGCGAAAGCGCTTATTGGTTTACTTTTGGGTAGAAATGATTGACGAAATTAGTGGAATAAGCCCCAAGTTCTTCGAGAGTAAAAGGGGAATCGCCTAGGAAATAATCAAGATAAGCACCAGCTATTCCGTTGGAAAGAAAGATGAAACTAGCGCTTTTGGTTTTGCTATCCATGTTTATCTTCTCAGCCTCTTTTTCGAGGACTTTTTTAAATTTCGTCCTGAAATCAAGGAATACGGAATGTGGGACATTTTGAACGATTTCCGAAAAAGAAAGGTTATATTTCTCTTCGCATTCTTTCACCGATTTAGCCAATTCGTCGACAAAGGAAGAAAAAGAATGATTGTCGCTATTGACGAAGGAATTCCATTTATCGAGCAATTCATCCATGAACCTATTCTCTATTTGGTTCATCACATCATGAACATCCTGATAATGGTTATAAAAAGTGCCCCGATTCACTCCAGCTTTTTTGACAATATCGCTGACGGTTATTTTATTGACGTCTTTTTTGCTGATGATCAATGACATGACAGCTTCTCTTATTTTGGCTTCGCTTCTCATTGAATTTTTATACATAGTTTTACCTCCTGACGATCATCCGTATATAACATAAAGAGAATGAATTCCGTTCTTATTGGGGATGATTTTCAACATTTTAATCAAATAAACTTTTCAAACAGAGCAAAAACAAAAGGAATTTTTCTAGCTTTGGTATACAATTGAATGATGGCATTTGAATTTCATCATTTAGACAAGTGGTGCTTCGCAAACATCGATTTGGCCGAAGAAGCACTTGAGCAAAACAAAAAGGCCGTGATAGTGATAGCTGGGGCTTCTAGTTCTGGCAAATCTTTCTCGGCGGCGGCATTGGAAAATATGCTTTGCGACCATCACCATAAAGCAGTGACGATTTCGCTTGATCAATATAACTTTGGTTTATCCGGAATAATTCCAAACAAAGTAAATGAAAACTATTTCAATAGCAAGCTCACGAACATTTCCCAAATTTCAAAAGCGATAAAGCCAATCCTTTTAGACTACTCTTTCCAAAACAAGTATGGCGAAGAATGCCTTTCAAGAATCGAAGGAATTTTGGCTCGTTTCCTAAAAGAGGAGGAAATCCCAGTCTTTTTGAAAGGGCTAAAGGAAGAATGGAAAGTTTTAAACTTCGATGAACCAAGCGTTTATAATTTAAAAGAAGCCGCAGAGGATATAAAAAAGCTCTGTAAAAATGAAAAAATCCCTGCAAAAAAGTACTCAAAAATCGTTTCTGAAAGAATCCCATGCCGCAAAAAAATCGATGGCGGTAAATACGATATCATCATAGTCGAGGGAATCTACGCCTTAGACAAATCTTTTCTCAGCGAATTAGAAGGCTTGCCTTATATTGCCAATTTCATTGACGGGAACGCCAAATCGCTATTCTTAAGGAGAATCATCAGGGACAAGTTTTCGACAAGTGCCGCAAGTGCCTTCACCACGCATCTTTATTTCAAGTACATAATTCCTTCTTATAAGGAAACGATTGCCCCAACAAGAAACAACGCAGACGTGATTTTGAATAACAATATGTCTTTTAACGAATTGCGTTCTGGCGAGCTTTACATAACTAAAGATGGCTTTGCCATAACGAATGCGAAGGCTATAGACTTTCTTTTAAAAAATAGTGAGATCAGAAGCACTCATTACGAAAAAGATTATTATTTCACCGCTTTTAATGAAGCGAAACCGTCCGACAACATTCTTCGATTTCGCCTAAGGAAACATAGCAAAGAGGAGAAATACGAACTAGGAAGCTTGGTCCACAAAGGCACGCCGAAAGTAAGAAAAGACAATAAGATAATCCGCCCTATCAACATCTTGCTGAACGAAAGCGAGATCAAGGAAGTATGGAAAGACGAAGAAAGCGCCTTGAAAGATTTCAAATCCGCCGATTTCGTGATCGATAGAATAGAGGCGAAAACAAAGACAAGAATCACATATAAAGGCCAAAAATTGACTTTGTTCCAGGTCGAAGGCGGCAAAAATTACATTGAGATAGTCGAGCCACTTCACGAAGATACCATCGCGGAAATCAAATCACTCATCAAATAAATGGAATTAAAATTGCTTGAAAATGAAATCTATAAAGAAATAGAAAACCTATTTTCCAACGATGCCTCTGGGCATGACTTATTTCATTCGAAAAGAGTGTATGAATTGGCAAAACACATTGCCAAGGGCAGAAAAGTCAATCAAGAAAAACTCCTTTTGATAGCGTTATTGCATGATGCCGACGATTGCAAAATATGCAAAACGGAAAATAATGAAAATGCACGAAAAATAATAAGGAGACGCGGTTTTTGCGTCGATTTCGAAAATGATGTAATCGAAAACATCAACAAAATATCTTTCAAAGGAACTGGCGAAAGCGTCCCTGCGTCTTTAGAAGGCAAAATCGTTCAGGATGCTGATAGGCTAGACGCTTTAGGAGCCATTGGAATCGCTCGGGCTTTTGCTTATGGAGGTTCCAAAAATAGACCAATATATGTGCCTGGCGAAAAAGAAATGACATTCAAGAATGAAGACGAATATCGGAAACAGAATGGCTCGACAATTTCGCACTTCTACCAAAAACTCTTAAAGCTCAAAGGCTTGATGAACACAGAAGAAGGAAAACTAATCGCTATTCAAAGAACGGAATTTTTGAACACTTTTCTTAACGAGTTTTATGATGAATGGAATTTTGAAGCCAAAAAACGTTAATCGTTTTGACAAACTAAGTTTACTTAGTTAGTATACATCTCATGGATAAATCAAAGCGCGATGATTACTTGTTTCAAAAGAAATGCCTCCTTGTGCAGCTTTTTCTTTATTACCATGAGGACGTTTCCTTTGATTCGATAATTTTAAGGTCATTTGGCTTCCATTTCGACCCAACCTGCAATTTCAAAGTTATCGTCAAAAGCAAAAAAGAGCACATTCATAAATATACCACCCATATTTTCTTGAAGCGCTTCAGCATGAATCTAGAAGCCTTGGATATCATGGGCAATGTCAACGTAGTCAAAGTCTCAAAAGTCCGCGAGTCAGAAGAATATGTCCCAGAGGCATCATTAAATATTTATTTTGACGGGAATGATTTTCTAGCGATAGGCTATATCGAAGGAAGGTTCTTGAAATTCTCTTCGTCAAAAGAATTCGACAGTGTCTCAGAAAAACCTTTCATCGATCGCTTGAATGAAGTCTTGGATTGCAATCAAAGCGCCGATTCCTTCCTTTTATGGCTGATGAAGCTTTATAGTAACTCTCTCCAAACCGATTTGGTGATGGGCGCTGGCATCAATAAAGATTATGGCGCCAAAGACTGGAAAGGCTTGATCAACGCTTTGAACAAAGAATTCTTTTTGGGTGATGAAAACCGCCAAAAAGGGCTTGAACATTATGTTGGGGATGGGCTTTTGAATTCCTCGATGATCCTAAAAACAGGCGGTTTTGACACATATCATTCTTTAAATGAGGCTTTGTATAAATTCAAGGAAGCAAAATCCTTTAATGATCCCGATAGCACCCTTTATCATTGCGTGGATTATATCGAATCCCATCCTGGAACCAGCGTAATCACTTACAACTACGACACGAATCTCGAATACCTTTTAAAGAAAAGGAATCTCATATATTGTGCGATTTATGACGATAATTCTTTCACATTGAAAAGCGCCGCTTGTTTTATTTACCATGTTCATGGCCTTTTGCCTTTCGACCGCTACAACGAGGCGAAATTCACTGATTCTGTCATCTTCAATGAATCGGACTACTACTATTTGTATAATAACCCATATTCGTGGAATATCGCTAAGCAATTGCACGATTTCAAATTCAACGCCTGTTTTTTCATCGGGATTTCTTTGACCGATCCTGATATGAAACGGATTCTGGAATTAGCCGCGAATCCCTTGAAATTCAATTTTATCTTCATGAAACGTGAAAGGGAATTCAATGATCAGGTCTATCGTGACGTCAGCACCTACTTCTTCACTTTTGATTTGATCACCATTTGGATTGATAATTACGAGGAAATCGGACAATGGCTGAAAAAGCTATAAAGAAAACTGATTCGTTTTTCAAAGACGCCTATATCACTAAGCGCGGGAAAAAAATCGGCGCCTCTATCCTTGATTATATGATGCTAGCGATAGTCACCGTTCTTTTCTTTGTCATCGTGAATGCGGTAGTAGAGGCTTTGCCGAGTATGAAAAGCAAGGAAAGCGAGATATATGATGTCCAAAAAGAAATGACATCTTTGATTTCCGAAAGCAAAATCGCCACGACAAAAGATGGTTCTTTGGAAGATAGCGATGCCATTTCATCGAGATACATCTATCGCTTATTGCGAGGGTCATTCAAAATCAATAGTGTTGATGAGAATAGCTTATCCTCTTTGATCAAAACTTATGAGCCGATAAATAAGGAAGATGACAATGCTTATTATTACTATCTAACCTTCAGAAAAAACCATAACGCCGATTTCAATGAGGAGTCAGAAAGCCCCATCGATTCTTTGGATTCCTATGTCGCTTATTTAAATACTCAGTCCGGATTTGATTTTGAGATTAAAGATGATTACCCTTATTTGCCTTTGGAAGTCGCTAATAATATCCAAAGCTATTTGCTCGATTCTTCTTTTATGACTGGCAAAAACCAGTATGATGGGTTAAAAAATGCCTATGTTTCCCTATTGACGAAAGGGGCAAAAGATTTAAGGACTAATCATAAGCAATACGTTGCTTTGAATGAAAAAAACAACGCTTTGACCACTTCCATATACGGCATTAGGGTGTTAGAAGTTTTCATTTCCTATCTAATCGCATCTTCCTTTTATAACCTCCTTTTGCCATTTTTGCTAAAAGATTCAAAGACTTTGGCGATGAAGGCTTTAGGCTTAGGCTACACGGACAAAGAGAATCGGAAGCCGACTTTCGCGCAAACTTCTATCAGAATGACGATTTTATTCATCGGACATTGTAGCATCATGACAATAGTCCCTTTCCTAGTTTATGGCGGAAGCGCAATTGATTTGGTCTATACGCCTTTCCTTTGGAATATTTCCTTATTGGGTCTAGGGGTTTTCTCTTTGATTTATGCTTTTTTGAATCTAGGCACTACGTTCATCGACAAAGAGCGCCGCTTTTTCATCGAAGAATACTTTTCCTCTTTGCTTTCTAAAGATGGGAAGGAATTCCATGCAAGGGAAGAAAAGGAGGCAAGTAGCGATGAACTCGAAATCAGCAGAAGCTAATAGCGAAAATGTGACGAATGTCACCATTTCTTTGGAGGTGGCAAGCAGAGGAAGGATAGTCTCGGCGAAGATATTTGATTTTTTTATTTCTCTCATCTTCACTTTAATCCTTCTGATTGGGACATTAAGGATCGCCCCTTGCCTCCCTAATTACATTAGCGCCGTCAATAAAAGAAACGAATTGTTGGTGGAGTCATCGCTTTACATCAAAAAAAGCGATGGCTCACTAATAACCTTGGTCTCATCTTTAGAATCGGATTCCAGTTTAACGAAAAACGAAAAAAGCCAAAAATTAGATGAGGCGATGACCACTTTTTTTAATGTATATATCAACGAGGAATTAAAAAACAAAGGTGCGGAAACTTATTTAAAATACAAAACCGACGCCACTTATGAAAGTCAGAAGATGTTCGACGAAAAAGGAAATAGATTATTGGTTTCAGCGGACTACGATAGTTCCTATTACGATTTTTATATTGATACCTATAATTATGGCGCAATCCCTTCCTTGGCCTATAAAGCCAGCTATGCCTCAACTAGAAAAGAAATAATATGGACCAATTTCACCATTATCTTATTGACCTTCATTTTCTCATTGCTTCTTTTCTATATGGTCGTTCCCTTTATCTTCAAAAGAGGCAAAAGGACATTCGGAATGCTATTTATGAAAATTGCCTATATTGATAAAAACGGCTTTTCCTGCGGCAACATTAGATTTCTCTTCCACTCCATTTTTGAAATAGTGTTCATAATTCTTTCGAGCGTGCCGTGTTTTCTCATTCCTCTAGCTATTTCATTGACGATGCTGATAATGCGAAAAGAGGATCATCAAACATTGACCGATTACGTTATCGGAACCTACGAAGTTTCTCTTTTCAATCAGGCCAAAATATATAATTCCGCCTATGAATTTTTGGAAAGTGAAAGAAAATTGAACAATTCGCACATGATTGAAGACAATAGCATCCGTTTAAAATGAAAACCGCTTACATTGATAAAAACAATAATTACATTCTCGGATATAACCTATATAATGATGTGAACAAATTGAGAAAGGGTTAACATGGAAATTAGACTTGTTGGCTTGACGAAAAAATTCCCTGGCGATGCAAAAAAGAACACGCCAGACACCATTGCCGTTGATAGCTTGAATATCACTATCAAGGATGGTGAGCTTATGGGCTTGCTCGGCCCTTCGGGTTGTGGAAAATCCACGACTCTTTATATGCTTTCCGGCTTAAAAGAGCCGACTGAAGGCGAAATCTGGTTCGACGATGAAGACGTCACTCACTTAGCGCCTGAGAAACGTGGCATCGGATTGGTTTTCCAAAACTACGCATTGTATCCGCACATGACCGTTTATAAAAACGTCCTGTTCCCGTTAACCAATCTCCGCGTTGAAGAAAACGAAAAGTCTTTTAAGCTTGAAAAAGCCCGTTTGTGCTTATCTTTGCTTGAAAACCCAACGAAGATTGTCGAAGCAATCCAAAATAGCGCCAATAATGGCAAAATAAACAAAAATTATGCCATCGACGCCTTGACTCACGAATTCCATATTTCGAAATATCTTGCCAAAGAAGTCTTCAAATGGAATTTGCAAAGTGCTTCAAATTTAGAAGAAACCGCCGCCGCTTTAATCAAAAAATATAAGACGATGGCAGCCGCAGAAGAAAATGCAATCACCTCTAAAGGCTTAACCGTGAATGAAAAAAGCGAGATCTTAAAAGATGGTTTCACGAACAAAGTCACGCGCAAATTAACCAAAGAAGAAATGGATGCACTTGTGAGAGAAGCCGCTAGACTCGTCCAAATCGAAGAATATCTTGACCGCAAACCAGCCGAACTCTCGGGAGGTCAGCAACAACGTGTTGCCATTGCGAGAGCCTTAGTCAAGAAACCACGCGTCCTTTTGCTTGATGAGCCTTTGAGCAACTTAGATGCCCGTTTACGCATTCAAACCCGCGAAGAAATCCGCCGCATTCAGCAAGAAACCGGCATCACCACCGTTTTCGTCACCCATGACCAAGAGGAGGCCATGTCTATTTGCGATGAGATCGTCGTCATGCAAAAAGGCAAGATGATGCAAATGGATCATCCTCAAGAAGTTTACAAAGATCCTAAAAATCTATTTGTCGCGAAATTCTTAGGAACCCCTCCAATAAACGTTTTCAAAGGCGTCTTGGATAATGGCTGGTTGATCATCGGAACCGAGAAAATCCTTTACACTCGCAAAAAAGTTCCCGATGGTCCAGTTTATGTCGGCATCCGTCCTGAAGGTTTCTTGATGGGCGAAGAATGCCCAGATTCCAAAAAGGTCCTTTCTTTAAATTGCGATCAAGTGATCACGCAGGGAAGGGATTTGTCCTTGGTTTGCTCCTCGCCCTATTTTGTTGGCGATAAGATGAAAATCATCATTGATAGCGATCTTGAAGCCAAAACAGGAGCCATTAAATTCGGCGTTCGTCCAAACAAAGTTTACGTTTTCGATGGGAATACCGAAGAAAGGATCTATCTCTAATATTTATGGATAAGAAGAATAACTGGAAAGCTTGGTTATACTTAGCACCTGTCCTTATCCTTATGGCAGTGTTCACTTTCTTTCCGCTCATCAACACCATTGTTCTTTCCTTTATGAAAGACTACAACGTGACCACTGGGAAAAACATGGGTTTCACCTTTGATAACTATGGGGTTGTTCTTGGCATTGTCGAAAGGAATGCCGGTTCGGGAATCTATGATACGACTTTCTTGAGTTTCTCTGGGCCGAGCGCATTGACTAACACATTGTTGATCACTTTCGTCACGGTTCCGATTTCCGTTATTATCGCTTTAGCCATCTCCATTGCCATCAATAACATCAAATTCATGAAGAAGTTCTTGCAAACCATCTTCTTTATGCCTTATGTCACCAACGTCATCGCGGTAGGTATGGTCTTTAGTATCATCTTCTCGCAAAATGGTGTCTTTAACAAAATATTCGGTTTGGATATCAACTGGATTGGTTCTGGCGCAAGCTATGGCACTTGCATGGCAATTCTATGCGCATACATCATCTGGACCGCTTTGCCATATAAGATTTTGATTTTCTTAAGTGGCTTGCAAGGAATTGACAAGCAATATTATGACGCAGCGAAAATCGATGCCGCTCCTAGATGGAAAACCAATTTAAAAATCACTATTCCTTTATTATCCCCGCAAATCCTTTATATCACCGTAACTTCCTTCATTGGAGCTTTCAAGGAATATAATGCCGTCATCGGTTTGCTCAACCGCAACTATTCTTCGTCTCCAAACGTTCCGGATTTATACACCGTCGTCTATTATATTTACGACAAAATCGCCGGGGCTGGATTCTCCACTAACGTGCAATACGCCTCTGCTGCTGCCGTTATCTTATTTGTGATCGTTATGATTTTCACTTTCATTCAAATGCAAGTGAGCAAGAAGAGGGTGGTGTATTAATATGAGTAACGTAAATAAAATCACTACCACTTTGGAACTTGTGGTCCCTCACAAAGGAAAAGACGTCAAAGAGACTCAAAAATTTGACAAATCGGCGCGTATTATCGGCTTGATTATAATCTACGCCTTCTTGATTGCCGCCGCAGCAATCGTCATCTTCCCATTCTTATATATGATAATTGCTTCTGGCATGTTAGAAGACGATCTTACCGCTGGTTACCTATGGCCAGTTCAAGGGAATCTTTTTGAGAATATGGCCAAAAACTTCTCGGATACCTTGGCGGTGTTCGACTATGGCACATATGTCGGAAATACCTTAATCGTGGCTTTTTCGACGACTGCTTTGCAGCTAGTCATCACCATTTTATCCGCTTTTGCCTTTGCGCGACTCACCTTCCGTGGAAGAGATCTGCTATTCACGATCTTCTTAAGCACGATGATGATCCCTGGTGAGATGATGGTCATCACAAACTACATCACCATGGGCAATCTTGGCTTATCAGGCAATAACCAAACCTTATGGCAGGCCTACTTAGCGATGATTCTTCCGTTCATCTCGAGTGTCTTCTACATCTATTTGTTGCGTCAAAACTTTAAACAGATTCCAAACGAATTGTATTTGGCTGCCAAAGTCGACGGAAAAAGTGACTGGTCCTACTTATGGAAAGTCATGGTTCCACTTGCTGCTCCAACTTTAATCACCATCACAATCTTAGCCATTATCGGCTCTTGGAACGCTTATGTTTGGCCAAAGCTCATTACTAGCTCCGCCAAAAACAATACCGATTATTGGCTTATCTCCGTCGCTCTTCGTGATTCGCAAAGACTTGCGAAGGAGATTCGTCCGGACGAAATGCGTCCGCAATATGCGTGGCAAATGTGCGCTTCCGTGCTCACAGTCGTGCCACTTCTTGCCTTGTTCATTATTTTCCGCAAATACATCATGCGCGGCACCGGAAGAGCCGGCTTAAAGGGTTAATGCGGGATTAATGATAAATTAACTTCTGAGGAGGAAAAAATGAAGTTATTAAAAAAACAAGCGTTGTTTGTGACGCTCATGGCTACTTGTGCCGGATTAATGTGTGCTTGTAGCAACGGAGGCGATGCCTCTACATCATCCGGAAGCGGAAACACTTCCAGCAGCTCAACCAAGAAAGTGACTATCACTTGGTGGAACAACTACCAAACACCAGACGATCTCACCGATGAGACCACCAGAACGAATAGTAAATATCGTGAATACTGGTATGCAAAAGATTTGATTGCCGCTTTCCAAACCGAATATCCAAACATCACCGTCGAGACTTCCTATAAAGGAAGCTATAGCGACATCTACACTGCCGCCAACACCGCTTTAAGTACTGGTGACCAACCAAACATCGTTTCTTGCTATGGTGACTCCGTTGCTGGATTCATGAACTCCGCAGAAGACGCCGTTCTTGATATGTCCACTTATGCCGAAGAGCTTGAGAGCGATTCTGATTTCAACCAAAACTATCTTTCGATCGAAAAGAGCATGTATGGCGGAAAATATTATTCTCTCCCATATTCTAAATCTTCCGAAACTTTAGTCTTCAATCAAACCATGTTCGACCTTGAAGGCGCCGGAAAAGCTGGGGCAGACACCGATTCTTATACCGCTCCTGTCGCCGCTTCTAGCAAAAAGAAATACACCATCCCAGAAACCATCTATGATTTGATGGATCTTGCTAAAACCATCAAAACCGATTTCCCAGATATCTATGGCGATGACAAACAGTATGACGAAAAAGGCTATTTCCAAGCTGTCCCATTTGTTTGGGATTCCTCTGAAAACATGTTCATCACCATGCTTCAAAATGCTGGATTAGCCTACACTGATGGGACCGCTTCTAGCGCAGCTGGAAGAATTTTGTTTAAAACGGAAGGCGCTAAAGACCTCATGGTTCAAATCAAAAAATGGAATAACGAGGGCTTATTTGCCACCCAAAGCCAACTCCCAGTCACCAACGAAGCTAAAGATTATCACCAATATTCTTCGAACATGTTAGCCGCCGGGACCGTTGCGATGTGCGTTTCTAGCACCGCTGGCGCTCGTTACTTCAGCACCACTGGAGGTTTCAAAGCTTCCTTCAACCATCCAGTCAACTGGACTAAAGGCAGCAAAGCCATCAATGCCAAGGTGATCTCCCAGGGACCATCCCTTTGCTTCTTTGACAAAGGCACTGATGCCAATGACGCTTCCTTCACATTCTACAAATATTTAACCAATGCCTCTAATTCCGGTAAGTTAGCAGCCAATACCTCTTACTTCCCGCTCCGTAGCAAAGGCTATGAAGATGAATCGATCGTCAAGGCAGTCGAAGCCAACAAAAAAGGTTGCGATTATAGTGCCACCTACACTGAGAAAAATAGCGTTTACACTGGCGCTGTTCTCTCTTTGAATGAAACTTACACTGCCAACAATAACTACTTCCTCTCCCCAGTTTTCTCCGAGAGCTCTGCTACCCGCACCGCTGTTGGTAAGCTTGTTAGAGAAGTCTTAGACAATAAGAATGCCAAAACCGATGACGAAATCAAAGCCGCCGTCGACACCGCCTTCAATAACGCCTACACCACCATTCTTAAATAATAATTAACAAAGAAACGAAAACCTTTATGAAAAGATGTATCTATTGCGGAAAAAACATTAAAGACGACGAACCGGTCTGCCCACATTGTGGTGAAAACATGAATACTGCGAGCTATTCTGAAGCAGATGTTCATAAAGTTCGCCAAAAGGCCTATACAAACATAACTTCCAACGAATCCAAAAAGAATGAAGGATTGACCTTCATTGTAATCGGGGGAATATTGCTTGTTGTCGCCATTGTTTTCTTAGTGCTTTCCTTCCGCTACAACACCAAAAAAATAAAGGTTTTCACTCCTGCCTCGGTTGAATTCGTCGTTTCTTGTATTTCGGCTTTCTTAACCGTTGTTTTAGAGACTTTAGGTTTTTGCAAACTCTTCAAATCTTTGAAAAATATCAAGTTTTATAAAGAAGTTGTTGCTAGTTTCAATCACCGTTAATTAAAAAAGAGACAAAGAGTCTTCAGAAATGAAGGCTCTTTTTTATGTTAGAATAATTGTATGGATGAATATTTGATCGCACATCTTAACGATTTAAAAGAATCGTCATTAAAAAAGGATTATTTCGAATTTTCTAATTTTTTGTCCTTGCAAGAGCAAGCATATATAAAAAGGAAAGAGACACATTTATTAGTGGATGGCGTTCTTTTCCCAATCGATGATGACAAGGAAAGGAAAATCCTTTGTTTCAATTATTCTTATGTCTCAATGGAGGAGTCTATTGATTCATTAAAGCCAATTACATTATTAAAAATTTACCCTAAAAACGAGAAATTCGGAGAAACTATCGGCCATCGCGATGTTTTAGGGGCCTTGCTATCGCTAGGGATAAAACGAGAGATGATTGGCGATATATACGTTGATTCTAAAATCGCCTATGTATACGTCATTTCTTCGATAATCGAGGAAATTAAAGCAAACCTTATTTCCATTAAACGTACCCAGGTAAAAATCGAGGTTTTGAATTCGTTAGACTGCCCAATCAAAACTGAATACATTGAAAAAACAATCAGCGTATCCTCTAATCGAATCGATTCTATAATAAGTGAGGTTTTTTTAATGTCCCGAGAACTAGCAAAAAAGCATATTGAGGCAGGCAATGTTTACAGTAACGAACATGATTCAATAAAAAATGACACCTCTTTAATACAAAATGAAATCATAAGCGTTCGAGGATATGGTCGCTTTTGGTATTTGGGCGAAATAGGGACTAGCAAAAAAGGCAAATTAAGAATAAAAATAAAAATGCCTAAATAATATTTATTTCAAGGGCTTTTTGCATTGATTTTTATAATTGTCAAATGCTTCATCAATTAAGGCAGTGAATTCGTTTCTTTCGGATTTTATTAATTTGATGTGCGAAGCTAAACCTGTTGGCTCAAGGATCTTATAAGCTAGCGCGAAAGGGTTTTCTCCGCTAAAAGGAATATCGACTTGCAATAAGCTTCCCAAAACGAGAAGCTTGCAATTTTTGCCAATGCGCGTGCAAGCGGTTTGAAGCTCATCCAAAGTCATATTTTGGGCCTCATCGATAATGATTATGGCATCTTCAAAAGAACGCCCTCTTAAAAATTCCGGCGCCAAAGGGATGATGTCACTAGGGAGATGCTGATATTCTGGAGGCAAAGCATAATCGTCGTCGCTTCTTTTGCGAACGCTTCTAGCGGCGCTTAAAGCTTCGTCTTTGTTTAAATTATTTCCCATTAAATGGCGGTAATTGTCCAAGAGCCCACCTAAATATGGGGCAAACTTGTCTTCTTCTTTCCCTTTTAAATATCCTAATCTATGTCCTATTTCCACTGGCTCGCGGACATAATATATCGTTTTGTAGCGCTTTTTCGATCCTTTAGACCTCACCAAAGACAAAGATGCGGCTAAAGCGGTAAAAGTCTTACCAGTGCCAGCGTTCCCTTCGCAAAAGACGATTGGTCTTCTTTTTGGATCTAAAAAAATCTCATGAATGAATTCTTTTTGCTCTTTGTTTTCTTCAAAATTGATTCCAAATAGGGTGTATTCGCTCATTATTTTTCCTTTTTAATATAATGATAGAATTCGTAAGTATTTTCCATACTTCTTTTTTTCATCGTATTAAAGACATCGTCTCGGAGTTTCTTTTTTCTTTCAGTCGGATTCAAAGATTCATCCGGATAAAAAGGACCGTCGACATAAGTGATGATTTTAGGCGTTTTTCTCCATCTTCTTTGATGGTAGGTATTGGTGAAACAATAAACTGGTGTGTTGAATTTCACGGGGTAATGGAACGCTGCATCAGGAAATGGCCTGATTGAAGTGTAATAAGGCCAAATGTGGGCTTCAGGGTAAATGCCGATCGCAGTGCCCCTATTGATTTCATATTCAAGACAATTCAAATAATTTTTGGTGGCTTTCAAATCGCTTGGCAAAGCAATGGAGCCAAGGATTTTCGCCACGGAGCCAACAAAAGGGATGGAAACAGTCTCTGGAGAGACAATCATTCCCGCTCTCGAAGGCTGAACTAATTCAAAAGGGATAAACGCATCAGCGGTATGCTGGGTGTGATTGCCATAGATAAAGTATCCACGTTTTTTCTTTCTTGCTATCTTCAACGCTTTCCGATTAACAAATTTCACTCCGAAATTAATTTTGTTATAGCAAAAAGAAACCGGAGGAAGGATCGCTCTTCTTAAGACAAATGAAAGAAGGCGATATAATGGATTCTTGCTTACATAAACGTAAGACCCATCAATCTTTTTTGTTTTGATTTCCCCCTTGGTCGGTGAAAAATCATCGTTTAATTCATCTACAAAATAAAAAGTCTTGTTCTCTTTAAACATGGCCTTTATTTTATGGTTTTTTAAATTAATAACAATCACTTTTATTTATTTTGATCATAAAATAAACGTAAAGAAAAAATGTGTCCGAAATTTGTAATGCAAATTAAAGATTGAGAGTTAATAAAAAAGTCTAATAATAATCAAGAGGTATTTTATGGAACACATTTCGAAGATATTGAATTTATTGAACAAAAGCTATAGCCCATATCACGTCATCGATAATATAGAATGTGAATTAAAGGAAAATAAGCACATAGAATTAAAGGAAACAAATGATTTTGCTTTGGAAGAAGGAAAGTCCTATTATGTCAAAAGAAATGATTCTTCGTTAATCGCTTTTAGTTTGCCTAAAAAATCGCCAAAAGGTTTTTTGTTCACCGCTTCTCATAGCGACTCTCCAACCTTCAAAGTTAAGCCGAACCCGATTTACAAAGCCAACAATCTATCGATGCTAAATGTCGAACCATATGGTGGCGCGATCTATTATTCTTGGTTAGATAAGCCTTTAAGCATCGCTGGACGCCTATTCATCAAAACAAAAGATGGTTTGGAATCTAGGCTTCTCTACATAGACGAGAATTTATTGATCATTCCTTCGCTTGCCATTCATATGAATAGAGATGTTAACAAGTCAGCTTCTTTTAACGCCGCGAAAGACATGATCCCAATGCTAGGGATAAGCAAAGAAGATTTTTCCTTTATGGATTATTTGAAAGCGAAAGCGGATTTGAAAGAAGATGAGGAAATCCTCTCTTTTGATTTATCGCTTGTAAATAGGGAAAAAGCGCTCTTAGGTGGGATGAGCGAAGAATTTGTCTATTCACCGCGCTTAGATGATTTAGGATCGGTCTACACTTCATTGCTAGGCTATTTGGAAAGCGAATCCGATGACTATATAAAAGTCCACGCCGTTTTCGATAACGAAGAAGTCGGATCATTGACAAGACAAGGAGCGAATTCCACTTTCTTGAAAGATATCGTGAATAGGATAATAGGAAAGTATCAAAATGATCAAACCCTCTTGCCAAATAGTTTTATGCTATCAATAGATAATGGCCATGCCAACCACCCAAATCATCCCGAATATTCTGATATAACCACCAAAGTCAATTTGAATGGAGGAGTCGTTATCAAATACAACGCAAACCAAAAATATACGACTGACTCTTATAGCGCATCCTATGTTAAGCTTTTGGCGAAAGAGAACAAGGTCAAGATTCAAGAATATACCAATAGAAGCGATTTGCCAGGCGGTTCGACCTTGGGAAACATTTCCAATAGCGAGCTATCTTTGGCGACTGCCGATATCGGCCTTCCTCAACTAGCGATGCACAGTAACTATGAAGTAACAGGCAAAAACGATCTTGAAGATATGATTTCCTTAGTAAAGGCATTCTATAGTTCTTCTTTGCCTTATAAAAAATAGTCTAAGTTCCCCTTAGGCTATTTTGTTAATTTGGCTGGAATTTCATCTATAACGCCTTGTTCCTTAAGGCGTTTAAATATCTTCTTTGTTTTCTTGATATCTTTTTTGCGTGGATGAAGAGTTGGGAAATCTTTGCCTTCTTTTTTGTCTTTTATCGCGCTTTGGAGCATTTTTTCCATTTCATCCACTTCTTTTTCCAAAGTGAATTCTTTGGCGTACTCGATGTATTTAGTCGCTAAAGAATTTTTAAAATCCTCATTTTCGATAAACCAGTCAATGTGCTTGGACAAATCACGATAATTTCCATGTTTGAAAACACAGTGTTCATCGTCAAGAGAAAAAGTATTTGTGGCCGAAAGTTCGGCATCGCTAATAAGAGGAACGGCGCCACAAGCAAAAGCTTCGATACAGCCAATTCCCTCTATTTCAAAATCGGAAGCGTGAATATAGAGGTCAGAATAAGACAAAATCTTTCTTAGCTCATCTTGATTTTGGAACCCGATGAGGGGATCGTTTTTCAAACCGACTTTTTTAGACAAGCGGACTAACCGATTATAATCTGGCCCTTGTCCGCATAAAATAAGCTGTATCTTATCATTATATTTAGATTCGGCAATCGCTTTTATGATCAAGTCTTGACGTTTTTCGCCAGCTAGACGACCAGTCATCGAAATAACATACTTATCGGCGTATTCCGAAGGTTTTTTTGCGTCAATTCGGTGAAAAAATGGAGAAACGCCATTGGAGATAACCCAATTCTTCGAAGCGTAATGATGCTTCTGCAATTGATTGGAGATCATTTTGCTCGGACAATGCAAATTGCCGATTTGGCCATACATATACCTTTTGAAAGAATAATATAGAATATTGTTTATCAATCTCGATTTGCCAATATGAATGGCGCCGGTGATATTTTGCGGTTGTAAATGGAAAGCGCCGGTGACAGGAACATCAAGTCCTTCGGCGATTAGCCGCGTGACGTTTTCGATTTTAAAAGGCAAAAATACATGAACCACGTCGGCATCTTTGACCGCGTTATAGATTTTGTCTTCTTCTACGCAAGCGAAATTAAAGCCCTCTTTGGCAATGAGCCATTCAAAAACGGGAAACTTATAATGTTTTAACCCAACATAATCTGGATGCTCTTTCTCATCGATTGAGACACCAACCAAAACCACTTCGTGTCCTCTTTTCCTTAATTCTTCAGCAAAGCGAAGACATGTTGCGCCTGTGCCGTTATTAACAATATTCGCGCAATCTAAAGCAAAAACGATTTTCATATTTTTCTACCTGCACTATTTTAACTAATTTCATCATTTTTAGGTAGAGTAAAAAGACTTTCGTTCAAATAGAACAATATCTCCAAAAAATAGATATCTGGGATTTGCAAGGATTTCACTCAATCAAAAATCAAAATCTCCGCAAACAAAGGTTACTTAATATAATCAAATATAATATTTTCGCTAACAAAGCTCACCTTTGCCTTTGCGCCAGTTTTAATCGGCATAGATGGTGAAATATGTCCCAAATCAACATCCATTAGAATCGGCAAATCAAAATCTTTCAAGGTATCCAAGACGGCATTGATTTTGTTTACTCCTAAAATTTCGCTAGACCCGCATAGATGCCGTCCAAACAAAAATCCTTTCGCATATTTGAACCAACCGGCTTCCCTTAATTGGAATAAACCTCTCCTAATAGCTAAAGGAGATAAATCGCAAGCTTCTAAAAACCAGATTATGCCTTCTTTTTTATGCTCTTCGATATAGTTTTTCACATTATCATATTTTGTCCCGCAAATATTAAGAAGGCAATCCATGCAGCCACCTAAAAGTATTCCATCGATTGGATGATCGTAATTATAGGAAGTGATGATTTTTGGCTGCGTCAATCGATAAGTCCACAAAGGATGATTCTCGTTTCTCCTTGTGATGGAATATTTAGGATAGCCTTCAAAATGGGTTTCACCTTCAAGCATCCTTAAGGCATCAAATTCTGAAAGGCGCGGCTTTTTCATGAAAAATTGAGGAGCGCAAGGGCCATAGATTGTAATTAGGTTCGAAAGCGTTGCTAAAGTAAAAGTCAAATTGGTGTTATCGGAAAAACCCATAAACCATTTTGGTGGCATGGCTTTAATCTTTTCAAAATCGATGAAAGGAAGGATTTCGTCCATCACTTCCCCTCCTCCGACCGAAAGAATCAAAGAGGCGTTAGAAACAAAAGCATCCATTATCTCTTTCCCTCTTTTTTCCGGAGAGGCGCTTGATGCCACTCCTTCCTCTAAATGAACGCATTCCCCTTCTTCGACTTTATAACCCCACTTTTGGAAATTTTTGATCGCGACCTCATTTCTCGTCAAATAAGGTTCTGTGGTAACGCCAAAGGATGGTGCGACAAATCTAATCGTGTCGCCTTTCTTCAAGAAATTCGCTTCTTTCATTTGCCTTCTCCTTTATCGCTACTTATTTCACGGTTAATCCGATCGAATTTTGTGATGTCTTTAAATACTTCTGCGGCAATTAATAGTCCGGCTATGGAAGGGACAAAGCTTATTGATCCGGGAATATCTTTTCTTCTTCCTTTTCCTTTTACGAGTTCTTCAGAAGAATCCGTTATCGGTTTCAAAGGGCGTAATGCTTCTTCGGTGCTATAGCACACTTTCAAGGATGCAATCCCTCTTTTTCGGCATTCTCTTCTGATTATCTTGCTTAAAGGATCATAGCTAGTTTCATAGATATCGGCGATTCGTAATTTGCTTGGATCAATCCTATTTCCGCACCCCATGCAAGAAATAAGAGGAATATTCAATTCCTTGCATTTATAGATGATATCTAATTTCGCGCTGATGGTATCAATCGCATCGACTACATAATCAAACTTATCCCATTCCAAATCGTTTTGAAGATCAGGCAAATAAAAGAATTGATGTTTATATACTTTGATTTCGGGATTAATGCTTTTAATTCTTTTTTCGGCAACATCCACTTTATTAAGGCCAATGGTTTCGAAAGTCGCTAAAATCTGTCGATTGATATTGCTAGTGGCAATCTTGTCATTATCGATGATGTCGACACTTCCAACGCCACATCTCGCTAATGCTTCAAGGACGTATCCCCCCACTCCTCCAAGACCAAAAATAGCAACTCTGGATTCTTTTAGTCTTTCTAAAGGTTTTTCTCCTAAAAGCAATGATGTACGTGCGAATTGTTCTAACATAGGAAAATATTAGCACTTATGCTGCTTTTAAAAAAGAAACGCTTACTTTTAAAAAGAAAACCTCCTATTTGTTAGGAGGTTCTTATTTAAAGCTTATAGGCGTCTAATCCTGGAGTGGCATTGCCTTCATAATCAAACAAGCATTGGTTTGCCCATTCGTTATTTGTTGGCTTATGGGTTTCGCCAGTGAATAATTCACCTTCTTTGGTTGCCCATGGAACATCTTTTAACCATAAAGGCTCCCAATAGTAGATAGCTTCAACATCATGTTCTTTGGCTAATTTAAGAAGATTGTTAATGAAATCGAATTGTCCTTCTTTTGTTAGCTCATATGGTTTGAATATATTATCTTGTTTGAAGAAATTCTCAGAGATAAGATTATCGCCATAATTGCCATTTAGGAGATATGGTTCCGTCGTGAAGCCATATCCTGTTTCCACAATCCAAATTGGTTTGGCGAATTTTGCTTTCAAATTATCGACGTTTTTAAAGAACATTGGGAATGTTCCATGCCAATAGGGATAGTAAGAGAGGCCGATGATATCAAAGTCAACTCCACGTTTGATAATCTCAGTGAAGAATTCTTCGTGCGTTTCAACGTCATAGCTTTTTTCAAGGTGAATGAGCAGTTTGGCGTTTGGAAGGGTTTCTCTTGCCCCTTTGATCCCATTTCTTAAGAAGAGAGCCAAATTGTCATAATTTGAGCGGGTTTTACCAGGAACCTTTTCGCTAAGCTTTCCTAAAGGCCAAAGCATCCCATTGGTGATCTCATTTCCGATTTGGATATAAGAAACTTCAATACCTTCCTTTTGGATGTCTTGAAGGGTCTTTTTGGTGTATTCATAGACTTTATTGGCAACTTCATCTACCGACAATCCTCTCCAGGATTTTGGAAGAAGCTGCTTTCCTGGATCGCACCAAAAATCACTGTAATGGAAATCTAGCAAGATTTTATATCCGACTTTTTGAGCCCGTTTTGCAAGAATAATCCATTTTTTTAAATCAATGGTACCTCCGCCATAAGGATGCCCATTTTCATCATATGGATCAATCCACAAACGAAGACGCATGCTTTTGACGCCATTGTGATCAAACATGAATTCCCAAGGATCGACTTCTTTGCCTTTATAGTAATAATGAGGATTTTTGCTATCGACTTCCACCTGGGTGGAAGCGTCAATTCCTAAAAACATCAAAGTTCTCCTTTTTTGTATGGATGCCAACTGATTGGTTCATTGTCTTCGTTCATCGAGGTGATGCGGTCGACAATATGTCCATATTTAAGCTTAATCATTTGGTTCCATTCTTTAACTTTCTTTTCGTCGCCATGGAAGCAGCAACGGATGCAATAATATTCATGTTTGGATTCGTCATAGAACATATCGATGTCGAGATCGCGCATGAAACATTGTGGGCATCTATAATTTAGTGCACCTTTTTTACTTTGAGCCATGAGGTTAATTCTCCTTCTTTGGTGAATCTCTTTTTGACGCTTAGGCGGAACATTGGGGAGAAAGCAATGCCTTCTTCAACACGTCCAGCGTAGCCTTTGTCATCGCTTCCCATTTCAACGATAGTATTAATTTGAGGAATGATGGCCCGAGCGGTAGATTCGCTCTTCTCGATATTTCTCATCTTATAGGCATAAGCGATGGATTCTTTCTGTTTGCCTTCGACTTCGATCGTGACGCCAGTCATATCATCACTATATTCATCGATGCCATAGCATCCGACCAAATAGTCTTCGATTTCTATGCCTGTATCATCAAGAGGAGAAAGAATCTCGCGGGTGGTGATAATTTCCCCAGTCCCTTTCTTGAAAAGATATTTAGAACGCATCTTTACGGTCAAATCAGAGAAGACGACATCGAATTCATTGGTGGTAAGAAGAATGTCCTCACCAACCTTAGAATAAGAAGCCATAGTTCTTTCCAAAGCCAAATCAACTTCTTCGTTATGGCGTTTGATGACGCAGCTCTTCAAAGTGCCTTGTCCGGCGTAATGAGTGAAGAAACCAGCGCGGTAATTAGCTTCGATGATATAAGGATAAGAGCAATTGTAGGCGTTTCCAGTGCCAATGCCGACAGGCAAATCAAGTTTGCCAACGTATGGGTTTAAGCAAATCATGGCGCCACCTTGGTTGAAATCAAGGCAAGCTCTCATGAATGGGTCATAGTACCAGAAATATTGTTTGTCTGAACCGTACAAGACATCTTTCCACAAAGCCACTTCTGGCTCCATATATGAAGGGTGCTCTTTGCGGTAATAGTCAGCATATTCGCTCATCGTCATATCGACAAGCTTTCCTTCTTTTTTGAGTTTGGCGTAATAATCTAAGCCATCGCGATATGATTTGCAAAGCAATTCATATGGCTGTTCCCATCTGCCAGCCTTATTAAGCCAGCCTGGTCCGACGAACATCATGTTATAGGAATGGCCGTTATTGTATTTCCCTTGCTCGCGATACATATCGACTAGGTTAAAGAAATAAGGGAGCTCATTGTCTTCGTAAATCATTCCACGCAAAACGTTTTGCGGATGGGTGCCGAAGTTAGAGCCATTTCCATCAAAGCACGCCATTAAGTCACGGGATAAATGAGGGATAGCAACGATTCCAGAATCATCTTCTTTGGAATCGGCTGGCATGCAACTATTCACCTTGGAAGGGATCCATGGAGCCCATGGGCCACCATCGATGAAGGTGTACCAAGAATTGTTGGTGGTGTGATAGCACTTGACGCCTTCTTCCCAGCATGTGGCAACGGCGCATTTCACCATCGGATATTTCTTCTTGATGTAGTTGATGGTGTAAGCGTCCATATAATAGGAGCCAGTTGATTCAGGATAGAATCCGAATTTTTCGTAGAATAATCCAAAGACATCATCAACGATTCTCTCTTTGTCTTCGTTTGAGAACATCCAAATGCAGAAGTCTTTGGTCTTATACTTCTCATAGAATTGCTCGCAAGGAAGCCCTAATAAAGTCAGAGCGATTTCATCTCCGTATTTTTCGTGGTCGCGTTTGGCTAATTCCACAACGATATCACTGAAAAGTGAGGCATAAGTCATTTCAATCGTTGTCTTTAAACCACGCTTATGCGCTTCTTCTTGTTGAAAGATGAAGATGCTTAAAGATTCATCAAGGAGGGCAGTCGAAGTCAAATCATCGGCTTTACCGCTTTGAGTCGTCTTTTGGGCATATTCAGGAGCCATTTCTGGACGGTCAATCAACGTTAGTACGAATTTGTTTTCCATGTATAACCTTTCTTATTAACTAGCTCTTAAGAAGCTCCAGTCATCGTTATGTCCCCAGGTCGTGGCGCCAGCGCTGGCTTCGAGTCCAATAGTAACATCGCTAGTTGACGCCACTATTATAGACGGAATTGTCCATTCTACTAGCCCCGAACCATATCCAGCGCATTTATCGAGCATGGAAACGGTTACTTTTTCTTCATTTCCAATCTGATAGAACAAATTGATGTAGTTATAGCCACCATATTCATTCTTCAAATGGGTGAGAACATAGGTACTGAGAGAATAAGTTCCAGCAGGGATGTTGCTCAATTTCTGAGACAAGGTGAAACTGAAGGCGGAAGAAGCCCACCAATGGAAGTATTTGCTTCCAGTGCGGTTTCCTTCGCTCTTGCTTTCGACTCTGACCCCATCATTTGTGGTATCCAAAGTCCATGGAGATTTGACGGCGTATTCGTTGGCATTGCTCTTTTGAAGGGTCTTTTGGTTTTCGAAAGAATTGTCTTGGATATAGTTATAGACGACTGACACGAGGCAAGTGACATCAAAGTTGGCTAATTTGCCATGGATCGTGTATTTGCCTTGCTCTTTGGTTTTCAAGGATGCTAATTCCGTCTCATCCCAAACGATATCGACGGTATTAAGCCTATCTAGGTTCGTGGCAATTTTGCCAGATGTTGGGATGGTATCGCTGCCATCGGATAAGTTATAGGTAGCAGTGAATGAAGTTGTGCTAGGTTCGACATTCTCTTCTGCTTTTGTTTTCGTTCCATCTTGAATGAGCTTATAGGTCTTATAAGATGGCAAGGCTTTACCAGTGTAATCAAACCAAGCTTGGTTTGCCCAGCTTGAAAAGCAAGATGAATCGCTATAAGAAGTTAAATCGGCGGCATCGGTGTAATCATAGCCATGATCGTTATAATAATAACCGGTTTTACTGATCCAGCCGCTTCCTTCTAGTGGCAACCAAGCTGGCTCCCAATAGAAGAGCCCAGTTCCTTTTTGGTCAGGGATCTTCGATAAGCAATCGGTAAGTTCAGCTAGTTCGCTCGCTTGGGCTTGATAAGAAGTGAGGTATCCGCCAGCTTCTTCGAATTTTTCGCTATATTGGTTGTTGCAGAAGCTAGCGCCTTCGGTGGTGTAGCCCCAGCTTGTTTCAACAATCATGACTTCTTTATCATATTTATCGGCGCAATAATTCATGACTTCTTGGAGATTGTCTCTTCCATCATGCCAGTATGGATAATAGC